>JBJTXE010000413.1:0-2967 GCA_046082075.1 Bacteroidota bacterium | reverse complement strand
CCCAAAAGCATGAGCGCCATCGTAAATCACCTTCAGGTTGTGTTTATTAGCGATGCGTTCAATTTCTTCGACGTTACACGGATTCCCAAATACGTGAGTCGCGAGTATACACGTAGTTTTTTCGGTGATTGCTGCCTCGATTTTGGTTTCATCTATGGTTAAGTACTCTGGGTGAATATCTACAAACACGGGCGTGCACCCCTCCCAAACAATGGTGGAGGTTGTCGCGACATACGAGAAGGGTGTGGTAATGACTTCTCCTCCTTTCGCCAAAAACTTCAAGGCAATTTGCAGGGGAATCGTCCCGTTGTTCATGAGGAGAATTTTCGATTGGTCAAGATTCAAGTACTCTGTGAGTTTGTCCTCTAATTCCAAGACCAAGGCTCCCCGATTGGTTAACCAACCGTTGTTGTATGCCCGTTGCACTTGAGCCGTGTATTCCTCTATCGGAGGCAAAAACGATTTTGTTACGGGAATCATGAATAAATTTTAAAATCAATATTCGGTCGAACGAATCCCGGGTATTTACCATGCCAATTGGTGTTTTCTCGCTCTTCTTCCACCTCAAAAGTTAATACCTCTTCAAAGTTAAAAAGGGGTTTTGCCGTATCTTGGACAAGCATAAAAGACACATAAAAGACTCCTGTATTTAATAATTCTTTTGGAATCACACATCGAGCATGGTGCAGGCCAACACCGATTGTAGGAGGTGGTAATTGGGTAATCACATTGAAAACGCATTCTCCTGTAGCGGCATAGAGGTGAAGGCTAAGATTTGCGACTAAGTCCTCCACATAATTCCAAAAACTGATGGTTATTTCCAGTGAACTTTTTACCGTAATGATCGATTTACCGTCCTCACGCATTGGTTTAAGTTCAATGGATTTTAAGCGGGTAAATTCATTACCAGGAGCCTCTTGCTCCTCATAGAATCTTCCCCAATCCGCCATGTTTCGGCTACTAAGGTAGGTTTCTATGACATAGGAAGGTGTACCTTCGGATACGATGGTTCCATGCTCCATCAGGATTGCACGGGTGCACAAATTTTTCACTGCCTCCATGTTGTGGCTTACAAAAAGAACCGTTCTTCCTGCACTGGCTACATCCTTCATTTTACCGATGCACTTTTTTTGAAAGTCCACATCCCCCACTGCCAATACTTCATCCACGATCAATATTTCAGGCTCCAAATGGGCCGCAACTGCAAAGGCTAGTCGAACATACATTCCCGAGGAATATCGCTTAACGGGAGTGTCAATGTACTTTTCAACGCCGCTGAAAGCGACGATTTCATCGAATTTCTGGGTTATTTCCCGTTTGGTCATTCCCAATATGGCTCCATTCAAGTATATATTTTCTCTTCCCGTTAATTCTGGGTGAAATCCCGTACCAACCTCGAGTAATGATGCCACTCGACCGTTCAGGGTTATTTGCCCCTTGGTGGGCGAGGTAACTTTCGAAAGAATCTTCAATAAGGAGCTTTTTCCTGCACCGTTGCGGCCAATTATTCCTAAAACCTCACCGTGATTTACCGTAAAACTGATGTCTTCTAAGGCCCAAACAAAATCGGAATTACCTTGAAACGAGCGATCATTGGATTCTGTTACTTTCAATGTTGGATCTTCTTTACCGCGTACTTTATGCCACCAGCGGTTAACATCTTGGATCAAAGATCCTGTTCCAACCTGCCCAAGGCGGTACTGTTTATAAAGATGTTCCACTTTTATTCGTTCCATGCCTCTACACTGTATCCATGAATGACTTTTCGACCCTGTAAAACACCACAATTCCAACCGTTAAGGTTACGAAAGTGAAAACGGCAGCATACACTAATCCCCTAACATCGAAGACACCAACGGAGAAAAGAGCGTATCTGAAATTTTCAAGAATCGCCGACAAGGGATTCCATTCCAACAAGTTCCGAAAGACACCTGAAGTAAAAGAAAGTGGATAAATTATTGGCGTACCATACATCAGCAATTGTACCCCAAAAGTCAGCATAAAACTCAAGTCGCGATACTTGGTCGTGAGCGACGAAAAAAGAACTCCAAGGCCTAATCCGAGCATTGCCAGCAATAGCAAATATAATGGAACGAAGGCCAAGGACCAATGCAGCTTGATGTGTTCCATTCCCGCAATGTTAAACCATATCATTACTCCGACGAGCACGATGGTTTGAATCATCCATTTATACAATCCTGATATCACAATGGAAATTGGCACTGTCAGCCTGGGAAAATACACCTTCCCAAAAAGGGTTGAATTTCCAACAAAGGTATTGGAGCATTTGGTAAATACGTCTGAAAAGTACCCCCAAAGTGTTAACCCCGAAAAATAAAAGAGAAAAGGATGTATTCCTTGTGTTGGAATGGAGGCAATTCTCCCAAAAATCAGGTAGAACATGAGCGCGGTTAAAATGGGCTGCAAAACAAACCACAAAGGACCAAGTATCGTCTGTTTATACTGCGCCACAAAATCCCTACGCACAAAAACCATGACTAAATCTCGATAATCCCACAGTTCCCGAAAGCGAATATCGAAAAACCTTCGTTTTGAGCTAATTACTTCCGTATGTTGATATTTTTCCTCCACGAATGAATCCATTTCAAGAACAACAAAAGTACTTTTTATTGATGAATCCCCGGGTATCATTGGCGCGAAAAGAAAGTACCTCGAAACTTACTGAATAATCATGTCCTTTCAATTAATATTCGGAAGGACATCCATCTTCCACAATTATTCGTATTTTTGAATGTATGCATAGGTTGAGCATTTTTCGGTTAATATCGATTTTCCTGTTCGTGGGTGTAAGCCTTTACAGTTTCGCACAACCCCTTAGCGCTATTCTCCCCAAAAATCAATCGAACCTGTCAAATTTCAACGTTACATTTTCATGGAACAGCGCTGCGAATGTTACCAACTACAAAGTCGAGATGGCGACCAATTTGGGGTTTACTTCAAATTACG
>JBJTXE010000412.1:0-2929 GCA_046082075.1 Bacteroidota bacterium | reverse complement strand
TTTTACAAATTCTCTTCTTTTCATACCTGGGAATTAATAAAGTTGAAATTCAGGGGTTTGCATCATGCACCGAGCAAGCTTTTCGAGCTGGGTTTTCACCACCGCATCGTTGTTTGTTTGGAGGTAATTGTTCCATTCATTGGTCCAGTTCAAGGTGCCTGTATTCAACAACAACTCGTCGCGGAAGTAGGTAAATCGAGCGTTATCCAGTACAATTGGGATCAACCAGTCCACAAAATCTTGCACCAAGGCATCGGCATCCGAGGGCTGACTCGCGTGGGACACAACAAAGGGAAGGATGTCCAATTTCATCAAGACGTTGCCACCGCTGTTGAATCCAATGATCAACCACTCGGAAAACTTATACCGGTTGGCGAGGTAGTTGGCCGAAATCCAGTAACGGTGAAAAGCAGGAACTTGAAAATACGGATCGTAGCCGGCAACATCCACGGGTTCGAAAAGTTCAATCCCCTGCAAGCTTAATTCGCCCAGCAATTGGCTGTAAAGCGCATAATGTTGGGTGAGTTGGGTGGTGGGATTCGGAACGGAAAGTTCGAAAAAGCGCATCGTTGAAATGACCACCTCGATGGGTGATTTGATGATGGCACCTACGCTGTTGTCGTTGGTTTGCGGCGTATCTAGATCGTAGAAATGCTCGCTTTGCAGCAAGATTTCCAAGACGCTCATCAAATCGTAATTGTTGGCCATGAGCGTGTTGGCCAAGGGTTCAATGATGTCGGTTTCAATTTCTTGCGTAATGTCGAAATACACGAATTGGCGGTAAACTCTTCGAACAATATGTTTCGCCGTGTTCGGCGAGGTAAAAACCATATCGACCGCATCGTTCAATTCCTGAACAACGGAAGAACTGGGACAGGTACCGTTTACGACGCCTGCGGTTTGAATAGAACTGGAATTGAAGGCGGAGGAAAACTGCTTCGTGCTGACATCGTGCTGTGTAGCATTGTTGTTAATGTCCGCTTTTACCTTACCTGTTGGAATTCCCGTGAGGGCATCGACGGTTTGAAAGCTTGAATCCACGGTCCAACCAGTGAGTACACGGGTCAGGGCCTTTACATCCACTTCGGTAAAATTGGTGTAGTCGCCAAGGCTCACTTCGGGACCTTTGCCAACAGTGAATAATTCCAAAAATTCGCGGCCAAAATTCTCTTGAGGGGCTCCCTTCACGTTCAAAGTACCGTCCAAATGCACCAGCATGGCATTGTCAATGCATATGGCTTTGACCAACTCTTTATAATTGCCAAGGGCATGATGCCGCAACAAACGAAGGTAATCCACGGCAAACTGAGGAGCCCACGAAATGCGGGTCATGATGACAGGAATATGGGTATGGTAAAACCAGACCATGCGTTCCGTTAAATTAGGACCCGAGGCACGCTGCGTTTCCAACCACCAGTACCGTGTGAGGTCGGACCAAATATCGTTGATTTGATTTGGGTCGGGGAAATTAGGAAAAATCCAATCGCTGTTGGTATTGGGATCTTTCGGAAACGGAGGCGTAGGATCGGCTTGGTTCAGAGCATTGAAAGCACTTTGAGCGTTCATTTGCGCAAAAGTTGCAATATCGGACAACCGAGGTCCCATGGTAGCTCTGCGCAACAAGTGTGCTGCTCGTTGATTGCCTAATACGCCGGTGACGGGAGCTAGTGATGCCATACGCTTATTTGTTCAACCAAGGTAAGCAAATTACCTGAAACCCGATGAATTCACGGAAATTTAACCTTGAAATACTAAGGCTAGCATGGCTTCAATGCCCTTTTGAACGGCATCGGGGTGGATATCAAATTTTGGATGATGGACGCTGTAATTCTGTGCCTTATTGGGGTCTCCAACGCCTAGTCGGAAAAAACTAACCGGAATTTTATGGCTGTAAAATGCGAAATCTTCCGCCGTCATTCGGTAATCCAAGGGCACGATGGCCTCCTCACCGAATTGGTTCACGAGGCCCTTTTCCACCCAAGAAGTCACTTGTGGATCGTTGTATAAGAAAGGGTAACCCGAATTTCGATGCAATCGAATTTCGCCGCCATAACGGTGTTCTATTTTTCGTAAAAAATCGTCAAAGAGTTCAAAAAATTCGGCTCTCCAAGCTTCGTTCAAGGTGCGAAAAGTCCCTTTAAGGCTACAGGTGGAAGGAACCACATTCGTGGCGCCAAGGGCTTCTATGCGTCCAAAGCTCAAGACCGTTGGAACGTCCTCGGGTTGGAATTGATCGATCAGCAATTGAGCGTGCAGGATAATTTCGGCCGCCATATTGAGCGGATTAATGCACTGTTGAGGTAGGGCCCCGTGACCTCCCTTTCCGGTAATTTCGAGGTGAATTTCGTCGCTGGAAGCCATGTAGAGACCGGACCGGATACCGAAGAAACCGACGGAAAGCTCTGGGTAAACGTGCAGGGCCACCATGAAATCAAGCGGAGGATTTTGCAAGACGCCTGCTTCGATGATGTAATTCGCTCCGCCGGGGGATTGCTCTTCACCGGGTTGAAAAATCAACTTCACGGAGCAAGGCAGTTCGGAGGTCTTTTGGGCAAGCACCTCAGCGACCCCCAACAAAATGGCCGTGTGTGCGTCGTGACCGCAAGCGTGCATCCACCCTGGAACGGTGGATTGATAAGAGGCATTCGTTTCTTCTTGAATGGGCAAAGCGTCTAATTCGCAGCGCAAGCCGATCCAACGTTGGGTATTTTTGGAATGAAAATACGCGACGACCCCTGTGCCGCCAACCTTCGCCTCATGTTCCACCCCCAATTGGGTTAACACCTCCACTACATAGGCCATGGTGGCGTGTTCTTGAAACGAAGGTTCTGGGTTCCTGTGAAGGATTTCACGGTGTTGCAGCGCTTTGGGAGCAACGGCCTGAGCTAAATCTCGCAGAAAATCAGGACTCATGGTTGGAAATTCCTTG
>JBJTXE010000411.1:0-4053 GCA_046082075.1 Bacteroidota bacterium | reverse complement strand
CGAAAAAGAACTAATCTACCGAGACTCATTATTCAACGAATTACAATTCCGGGATTATTTTCGGCTCGACCTTAAAATTTCTTGGAGAATGAACGCGAAAGCTATTACCCACGAATTTGGACTCGACTTGGTGAATATCCTAAGCACGAAAAACTTACTAAGCTTGGCTTTTGCCCCTTCCCTCGATCCAGCGGTGGTCAATTCACCTAATTACCAACCTGTTTCTGAGAAAACACAGCTTGGCTTTTTACCTATTTTCTATTATAAAATAGATTTCAGAGCGGGAGGCAAAAACCGTTAGAAGTGAGGACAATCGCAATTTTTCTTTTTTCCAGGAAAAAATGTGGTGCCGACACTTATTGAAGCCTGTCCAAACCAAAGGTTTTGCTGTGCTTTTTGACTAGCTTCCGTAACATCCATGCGAAGGTTCTTATGCATTAGAAAGCCCCCACTAATAGAAGGCAAAAGATAAAATTTCCCGAAAAACTCTAACCTTATTCCGCATTGAAGCGCTGATCCTATTCCGGATAGGCTTGAGAGTCTTTCCTGAAACGCAGAGCCAAAATTTAAGGTATAATCCGAGAACAATGTCCCAAATTCTACACCATATGTAGCTACGGCGGCAAAAGTATAGTTTTTAAAATGCACTAAAGGGGAAAAACGATTGAGCTGCAAGCTGATAAACCGTACATTGTGTAATTGAACACCAAAACCAATAGTATCCATAGAAATCCGAGTGTCTGAATACGTTCCAGAAAGACCACCAACGTTATCATAGGAAGGATACACGCTTCCCGAAACTGTCAAAACTTGGGGCAACATGTGATATTTAAAATTATCAAGTCCAACCATGAATTGGAGATTTTTTCGAAGGTTAAATCCAATGCCAAGCTTCATTGGACTGCTGAAATACTGCGCAATGGTCCATTTCTCATTCAAAGCACCAAATTGAGCCTTCTTAAATGAGACGTCAAAGTAATTTCCTTTCATGGAAAAGGTTGAAGGTAAGAACCGATTGAAAGAGGTTCCCACGTGTAACGACACCACTTTTTTCGCCGTTGACGAAATCCTGAACGATTGCGCCATGAAATTTCCGGACACGAATAAAGCAACAAAGACCGCACACTTCATCTTCCCATTATTTTGAGCCAATCCTCTTGCGACATGATTTGTTCCAATTTAAAGTGAACTTTATTCTTACTCCCTTTCCATTCTACTAAGCCAAATCCTTCCGCATAATAACTCGTAGAAATTTCCAACAAGGACTTCTCATTTTTTAAGAAGGGATTAATCAAGGTATAACGCGTACTATCACGAAATTTAATACAGGAAGTACTATTGCCCAACACCTCCAACATTACCTTTTTTTTCTCAACGTTTCGTTTTATTTCTTGTAAAATCAATGTTGAATCCAATACTCCTTCAAATTTGGAGGCAAACCACGTTTTATCCTTAGTTCCCCAAGGAAAATAGCTCGATTTATACAAAAACGCTTTGGTTTTTTTTTGGTCGCGATTAACCACCATGTGATCTTGAATATTCAACGAGTCTACATTAAAATTTAAAGCCTCCAAAATTCTTCCGTCCGAAGCATAGCGCTCTACGACTAGATGCTTTCCTTTCTGATCTTTGACGGAATATACCCGATGGAATTGCTCCTCTAAGCCGCCAATTACATCACGGTAAACGTAAATTTTTGGCGTAGTTGAGACTGGGTAAAAATATGGGGCATATGGGTGCCTACTCTCCGTTTGTGAATTTTGGCAGCCACTGAATAATAGGGAAAAAAAAACCAAGAAAAAGAATCTTTTAAACATTTTTCGTCATTCTTAAAAATGAAACCTCGTCCTCGGACAAATGCCGAAACATGCCTCTTGGTAAGTCTTTTTTAGTTAATCCCGCAAACACTACCCGGTCCAATTTCACCACGGTATAGCCCAACGATTCAAACATTCGACGGACAATTCTGTTCTTACCCGAATGAATTTCAACACCAGCCTCGCGAGAATTACCTCCCTCAACATAAGAGGCTTTGTCGGCTTTGGACTTACCGTCTTCCAAATCAACACCGCGCAGCAATTTTTCTAAGTCTTCGGATTTCACGGGCTTATTCAGCTCGACGTGGTAAATTTTTCGCGCTTGATATCGCGGATGCGTTAGCTTTTTGGCCAAGTCCCCATCGTTGGTGAACAATAATAACCCGGTGGTTTCGCGGTCTAGCCGGCCGACAGGATATATCCTTTCCCTACAAGCCGCACGCACTAAACTCATGACGGTTTTTCGGCCTTGGGGGTCGTCCATGGTGGTAATAAATCCTTTAGGTTTATTAAGTAACACGTATCTTTTTTTCTCCGCATTGATCGTTTCGCCGTTGCATTGAATAACGTCGGTTGGCGCAATTTTATAGCCAAGCTCCGTTACAATATTACCGTTTACAGTAATAACCCCTGTTTGTATCAGAACATCGGCTTCCCTTCGAGAGCACACTCCCGCATTGGATAAGTACTTGTTCAAACGTATGGCATCATCGTTAAAGCTTGGCAGAGGATCTCCTTTTTTTACCTTGATTTTAAAATCAATGTACTTGCGCTTATCCCTCGGTTTAACTTCTTTGGGTTTACTTTCAGTGGATTTAGAGGCTTCTGATTTACCTCTTCGATTGTTTGTGTTCATCACGAGCAGTTTGTGCAAAGGTACGGGAATAATATTTGCTTAAAAAGCGAGGAAAGCATCTTGCAAATGGTGTATGACGACGTTGTTCTGAATATTTACCACGCTTATGGCATCCATCCGAACCTCAACCGGAGTTAGCCAAGATCGCACATAAAAATTAATGGCTTTAATTAACAAGCGCTGTTTTGTTTTGGTAATGGCATGAAAAGGGTGCTCTACCTGTTTACCTGTGCGCGTTTTCACCTCCACCGCAATAACCCAATTTCCCGTATGCGCGATGAGGTCTATTTCTGCCTTTTGGTGGCGATAATTTCGCGCAAGGATTGTATAGCCTTTGTTAATTAAATAATTTGCTGCTTGTTCTTCGCCCCACTTTCCCGTCTCCAACATATAGAACTAGCGTATCAAATGAAAAAATCCGTGACCTTGAACCTCACCTCCTGAAACGCCCGTTGCTTTATAGGTGTAGGTGTAAACTCCTTCGCTCGCTTCTGTATTTCCGACAGTTCCATCCCATTTTGGAGCAGAGACGAGTACGTCGTTGCTGCTGCCCGAATACAGCATGGACCCCCAACGGTTGAAAACAAAAAGTTCAATCGAAACAACATTCACATAGTCTAATTCGAAGAAATCATTGATGCCATCTCCGTCAGGTGTTATAATATTGGGTGCCTCTACCTCCGGATACGGATAAGTGCACATCGAAACCACATTAACATTCGCATTTGGGTTATAATTCAATGCTTCCGCATCCGCACAATCGCAAACATTTACCGGAATAAATAGCGATTGAGTATCTTGGCAATTGGCGCCTTGTGAGGCGGTTAATAATACCGTATATCCTGTTGGAATATCGGTCGTGTAAACCGTATTCTGAGGGGCTAATGTTGGCGAAGAGGCCGTTTGACCGTTACCAAAATCCCAAGAATAATTACTAGCATTGCTGCTGTTATTGGTAAAGGCAACATTCAAAGGGGAACAACCCGTTCCGGGGGTAGCCGTAAATGCTGCAATGGGAGCATTTATCGTAGTTACAAAAACACTGTCCGAAGCACTGCACACTTGATCTGTGATGGTGAGCTGATACCAACCTCCGGAAAGATTTTGTAAGGATTGTCCATTTTGCCCATTCGACCAGGTATAGGTTACATTGCCCGTGGTGCCGGAAACAAAGGCAGACAACGTTCCGCTTGGAATACATGTGGCAGGCGTCATAGCAATGCTGTCGATTGCTATGGTCTGATTTACCGTTACTGTAGCCGTTTCGGTATGCGAAAAATTGCCTTGGTCTACCGCCGTCACTAAATAGTGTACCACACCGTTCTGAGTGGCGTAAATCGTGATGGAGTCATTCGAAGAAAGAGGCACGCCTGAAAGGGT
>JBJTXE010000410.1:0-3382 GCA_046082075.1 Bacteroidota bacterium | reverse complement strand
CTAACCGATATGAACAAACAGCAATCCTTGGACCGCTCCGGTGGAAAACACGGAAATAAAGGCATTGAATGCGCAGTTGCTTTGCTGCAAATGGTCAAACTTTCAAAGAAATTATGACACTCATTAAATCTATTTCAGGTTTTCGAGGAACGATTGGTGGCGCTTCCGGCGAAAACTTAACCCCTGTAGATGCCGTACTTTTTGCATCCGCTTATGGAACTTGGTTGAAAAATAACACAACAACCGCGCGTATTAAAGTCGTTGTGGGACGAGATGCAAGGATTTCAGGCACCATGATTTCTCAGTTAGTCTCAAATACCTTGATCGGTCTTGGTATTGATGTTATTGACCTCGGACTCTCCACCACACCAACCGTGGAAATCGCGGTTCCTATGGAACATGCTGCGGGGGGAATTATTTTTACCGCATCCCATAATCCTAAGCAATGGAACGCCTTAAAATTACTCAACCATCGAGGGGAATTTCTTTCCGCAAAGGCGGGTGCAGAAGTATTAAGCTTGGCAGAACAAGGGAATTTTAGCTTCGCAGAAGTAGATGACTTGGGAACCATTACTTACGATGATTCGTACTTGCAAAAACACATCGATGCTGTTTTGTCGCTGCCTTTGGTGAACGTTGAAGCCATTAAAAAAGCCGACTTCAAGGTGGTGGTGGATGCGGTCAATTCTAGCGGTGGGATTTTTGTACCGGCGCTTCTTCGTGCGCTGGGAGTAGACCAAATAACCGAATTATACTGCGCACCCACAGGGCATTTCCCCCATAATCCAGAACCCTTACCGGAACATTTAGGTGATTTAGCGGCAACCATTCAGTCGGTGGATGCAGACCTTGGAATTACCGTAGATCCCGACGTGGACAGATTAGCGATGGTATGCGAGGACGGGACCATGTTTGGCGAAGAATATACCTTAGTTGCTGTGGCTGATTATGTGCTATCCAAAACGCCTGGACCAACGGTTTCCAACCTCTCCTCTACCCGTGCTTTGCGGGACGTTACCGAAGAAAAATATGGGATGACCTATGCCGCTGCCGCCGTTGGAGAAGTTAATGTGGTGGAAAAGATGAAAGAGTTGAATGCGGTCATTGGAGGCGAAGGGAACGGTGGTATCATTTATCCCGCTTCGCACTACGGTCGTGATGCCTTGGTAGGAATCGCATTGTTTCTTTCTTTGTTGGCGGAAAAACAGGGTAAAGTTTCTGAGTTAAGGGACTCCTACCCTTTCTACACGATTGCTAAAAATAAAATAGAACTCACACCGGGAATTGACGTTGATGCTATTTTACAACAAATGGCAGAAAGGTATCAAAACGAAGAAGTGGATTTAACCGATGGTGTCAAGATTTATCTTGGTAAGGAATGGGTGCATCTTCGGAAAAGCAATACTGAACCAATTATTCGAATTTATTCTGAAAGCAAAAGTGTCGACACCGCCAACGAATTAGGTCGAAAAATCATAGCCGAAATTACTGCGCTAATTTCTTAATTTCACCCTTCATTGAACTCTTTTTTAGTTAAAGTGTAAGGGTGCCAAAATTAACACCATGAAAAAACTGATTGCCTATCTAGGTTGCTTCCTTTTCGCAGGTAGCGCCTTTTCCAACGACAAAGATGTTATCAAATCCAGTTTAAACGAAGTAACCGTTTACTCGCAAGGAGCTCAAATGAAGCACGTCGCGTCTTATTCGATCAAAAGCGGTATTACCGAGGTTAATATTGAGGGAATAAGCTCCTACCTTGATGTTAAATCGCTTCAAGTCAAAGCTACGGGCAATGTGGTTATCATCGATACGAAATACACGCTGTTTTATCCCCAGCCAGAAAACAATGTGAATCAAGGATTGCCCGCAAAAATCGTTAAAGACATGGCGGCCATCAAAGACTCCTTGGAAGCCTTAGATTTTGACCTTCAGGAACTCCGAGATGAAATGGGGATTTATCAAGCTGCCCAGAACATTATTTCCATGAACGGAGCAGTAAAAGGCACTGGCAAAGTCAATGATTCCATTCAATTATTAAAGCAAACGGTTGAGTATTACACGACTAAAATGAATGAAATCAATAAAAAACTGTTAGCCTTAGAGAAAAAAATAAAGGAAAAATCAAAACTTCAACAGCGCCTTCAATCGCGGTATGCAGATTTGGAAAACTATCAAAATCAAAACTACAATCCCAAAAAGTACGAACCCATACCTCGGGTTGTGGTTACGCTTTCCGCCAACGAGGCCGCAACGGGCAAAATCAATTTCAGCTACTTAGTCGCCACAGCGGGATGGACACCGCTTTACGACATTCGCAGCGATTCCCAAACCGGAAAGATTTCCCTCACGTACAAGGCTCAAGTTTTTCAAAACTCTGGCATCGATTGGGATAATGTAAAATTGAACATCTCAACCAACAATCCCTTCGTGAATAAAACAAAACCCGAATTGAATGCTTGGTATATTGACTACTATGCTTACAAGCAAAAAGATCTTGAACTGAACGAAATGGCAATGCGAGGTGCTCGAAACATTCCTCAAGCGGCATTTAATCAAGGGTATTTCTTGAATGATAAAAAAGTGGTAGAAGATGAACCGGCCATGGAGGCAGATCAGTTTACCACGGTGGTTCACCAGTTAATTGCTGCTGAATTCAAGATAGACCTCCCCTATTCTATTAAGTCCAATAATGAAAAGAACCTCGTTTTGATTAAAAACAGTGAATTGAATACAACTTTTAAGTATTACGCCGTTCCCAAAGTTGATCCAGGAGTTTATTTGGTGGCACAAATGACAAAACTCGATGAACTTCAATTGGTACCGGCAAGTGCGAACATCTTTTTCGACGGTTCCTATATTGGAGAAACGTACATAGATCCAACGAGCATGGACGACACCTTGAATTTATCCTTAGGTAAGGATCCAAACATTGTGGTGAAACGCACCCTCTTGAAACAAAAATCAAAAGATAAAATCATCCAAGATAAGCGTGAAAGAATTTTTGCCTATCAGTTTGAAATACAAAACAATAAATCAACTTCAATTCAAGTTATTGTTCAAGATCAGTTGCCTATGACAACCAACGCGGATATCACCATTGAAGCTACGGAAAAAGGCAATGCTCGGGAAATTCCTGGCAATGGAATTTTGGAATGGGAATACAAGCTTAAAGCTGGTGAAAATAGAAAGTGGGAGTTTGGATATAAAGTAAAACATCCGAAAGATCAACAGATTAATCTATAAGAAAACAAAGGCTATCGAAATCGGTAGCCTTTTCTTTTTTAATTTTGTTCAACAAATTCCCGATAACGCTTGTTAGACAATCATGAAACAATTTGATATTCCAGCATTTTACCGTTCGCCAATCATATCCAAAGTCAAG
>JBJTXE010000409.1:0-2592 GCA_046082075.1 Bacteroidota bacterium | reverse complement strand
AAGCTGTGTTGATGCTAACCTCTTCCATTTCTGCTATTTCTTTGAACGAAAGGTCTTGGAATAATCGCATGTAGACAATTCTTCGCTGTACTTCGGGTAATTCCTCCATGAAACGCACTATTTGCCCTTCCAATTCCTGCTTGCATTGTAGCTCTAGTACGTTCAAGTCATCCGTTGAAAGACGGTTGAAAACGGAATACTCCTCCGAACCGGAGCGCGTTTCAGAAAGCAATTTAACTTTCTTGTATTTTCGATAGTTATCAATGATCAGGTTGTTGGCGATGCGCATAACCCACGGTAAAAACTTCCCCTCTTCGTTATAACTCCCAGATTTCATGGTGGTTACCACTTTGATGAACGTGTCTTGAAAATAATCCAAGGCAACATCACGGTCGTGGATCTTAGAACAAATAAAACGATAAATGCGGTCTTTGTGACGGTTAACTAAGATTTCAAATGCTTTTTCGTTTCCTCGAATGTACAACCTAACCAGGTCCTGATCTTCCAATGATGATAACAACATAATTTACTATTTATCCAAAATTTGGGGTTAAGTAAACGTGTTGTTTATAGGCGAGAGGTTTAAAAGATTAAACGTAAAATTAAACTTTTCTTGTGGTGATTCCTCAAGCTTTAACTTTTTCGTACTTTCATCGAATATTTACGGGAATATGTCGAACAAAATCCTTTGGATCGGTTTACTTACCTTGATTGGATTTCCTTTGGTCGGCTATATTATTCGCTATGGTTTTTCACCTTATGAACTGTCAGATTTCATGCAAATCGAGCAATTCGGTGCTATTCCTGTAGGTTATGGGGCGATGCTTGGTTTTGTTTATGCATTTATTGCCTTACCGTTCATGAATTCTCCCGTGTTTGAAGGACTTGGCAATCGGGTGGAACGGGTTATTGAACAGCTCAGGATTGGCTTTTGGGGAGGCATTTTTTTGTCCGTGTGCGCGGGTTTGGGGGAAGAACTTTTTTTTAGGGCGGCACTTCAACCCTACCTCGGCATTTGGATTACCTCCGTACTATTTGTTGCCATTCACGGTTATCTCAATCCTTGGAATTGGCGCATGAGCCTCTATGGGTTGATGATTTTGCCCTTTATTTTCCTTCTTTCCTTCGGCTATGAACACTTTGGTCTGTGGTTCGCCGTTGCCGCGCATTTTGCTTACGATGCCGTGTTGTTCACTGCCATGACACGCGAAAAGGTAAATACTGCGCCCACCCGATAACCCACCGATTTTCATACCTTTGAGCTGTGAAATTGCTCAAATCGCCTTTTATTGTTGGGTATTTCCTCGTGCTTGCCTTGGGGATTTCGCTTTTGATGAGCCATGATAAAATTCCGCTTCAATTGCAGACCAACGCATTGCACCTCGACGCAATGGATGCTGCCATGCCTTATATAACTTGGTTGGGCGACGGTCTTTTTGCGCTGGCTTTGGGTCTCGTTTTTTTACTTTTCGTGCACCGAAAACTGGGTTGGTGGTTGCTCATCGTTTATGGTTTTTCGGCGATTCTCGCTCAAATCGCGAAGCGTGCCTTGTTCCCTGACGCCATGCGCCCTTATTATTACCTTCAACACCATCCCGATTTTTACGCCATTCCGGACTTTTTATACTATGAATTTCACAGCTTTCCTTCGGGCCATACCACCACGGCTTTTGCTTTAGCAACGGTGCTTTCTTTGCATTATGCTGGCAAGTTGTGGGTTCAAATCCTATGCTTATTCCTTGCCTGCTTGGTGGGTTTTTCACGCACCTACTTATCCCAACATTTTCTGATAGACGTCGTAGCTGGTTCCCTGCTCGGAACCCTTTGCGGAGTTGCCCTTGTTGCCTTTTGGCCAAGTAAATGGACGATTCACGATAAACCCTATTTTAAAAAATGAACTGGAGAATCATTGGTCTTGCTGGAGCGCTTTGCTTGCTGCTTTTTGCCCCATTCTTAGGCTATGTGCACCTTTTCGATTGGGACGAAATCAATTTTGCCGAATGCGCAAGGGAAATGGTCGAAAGCGGAAACTACGCCACCGTCACCATCGACTACGAACCTTTTTGGGAAAAACCGCCCCTTTTCATTTGGATGCAAGCCTTGGCCATGAAAGCCTTTGGAGTCAATGAATTCGCCGCGCGTTTTCCCAACGTAATCGCGGCCTTTTTCACGGTTCTTTCGTTGATCTATCATGGCTCCCGGCACCAAAACCGCACATTCGGCTATTGGTGGGCGGCGTTTTATCTGGGTTCGTTTTTACCCAACCTGTACTTTCACTCTGGAATTATTGACCCATGGTTCAACCTCTTCATCGTTAATTCCATCGCCTTTTACTACCTCGGAATCACCGAACAACGTTATCTGCATTGGTTGCTCGCAGGCTTGTTTGCCGGACTGGCCGTTATGACCAAGGGGCCCGTTGCCTTACTGCTCATTGGAGCTTCGGTATTCCTGTACCATGCCCTAACCCGTTTCAAAGGTTTTCCTTCGATCAAAGGTGTGTTGACCGTACTTTTGAGTACCCTAAGCGTCAGCCTGCTGTGGTTTTTCCTGTTGTGGATTACCGGAAATCAAGCCATCGTCACCCAATTC
>JBJTXE010000408.1:0-2766 GCA_046082075.1 Bacteroidota bacterium | reverse complement strand
GTAATTCATGAGCGAATAAAGCGCAGGAGTATCTTTGGGCATCGCACCTAGGAAAAGCACAGGGAACTCTAATAAAGACCTGAGTTTTGGGTGTTTGAAATAACGGTTGATGTACTTGGAGAACGAATTGGTTAAATCCATGGAAAACAAACCCTTCAAGAGCCTAAAATCGACGAATTCAGAGATTTTGAGCGACGGCTTGTAGACCAAATCTTGCATTCCAACTTCATATTTGTATTTGGCGTCTTTTAGGAACGATTTAAGTTTGTCCCCGCTTCCGGGTTCAAGGCTTTCAAACATCGCCTCCAACTCCTCCATCGTGGCGGGAATATCGGAATAGGTTTGGTCGTTCCAATAAACGCGGTAGGAAGGATCCAGCCGTTTCAGGTCGTAAAAATCCGAGGTAGTATGATTGAATTTTTGGTAAAATTGTTCGAAAACATCCGGCATCCAATACCAACTTGGCCCCATATCGTACACGAATCCTTCGTGGGAGAATTGCCGAGCCCGTCCGCCAATCGTTGCGTTTTTCTCCAAGATAGTAACCTCCCAACCTTCTTTTGCAAGAAAGCAAGCGGTCGAAAGTCCTGAAATTCCTGCGCCGAGTACGGTGGCTTTTTTCTTCATGAGATTTTAGTTGTCAAGGTGTTGGTAGTCTGGCAACTGATCCATTAGCCTTTTTCTTGCAATGAAGATACGACTTTTGATCGTACCAATCGGTAAATCCATCGTGTCCGCAATCTCTTTATACTTAAATCCCTCAAAATGCATTTTAAATGGAACCTTTAATTCATCGTTCAACCCTTCTATTTTTTCGTTGATTTCTTTTACCGCTAATCGCTCAGAGGGTGATCCTAACAAAGACCGTTGAGACGACATTAGAAAATCTTCATCACCTTGGTCGAAAATCATTCGAGCTTTGGAATTTCTTCGGTATTGGTTGATGAAAATGTTGCGCATAATCGTAAACACCCATGCCTTAAAGTTCGTGTTTGGCGTGTAGTACGATCGATAGTTGATCGCTTTCAGTAGCGTTTCTTGCGTTAAATCTCTGGCGTCTTCACGGTTTTTGGTGAAGTTTTGAGCAAACGAAAATAGATTGCTCTGGATTCCGACTAGGGCCTCGTTGAATTCAATCGTTGACATGTTGTTTAATTTTATTTCACCAAAGTTAAACAAAAATTGTTTAACAAATCCAATAAAAAATTAAACAAAATAAAAAAAATCTGTTAAAAACTCTATAAGCTTTTGATAATCAACCAGTTAAGGTTTAACGTTTTCGAGCATTTCCCGTGTTAAATCCGATAAATTGTACCTCGCTTTCCAGTTCCAGTCCGTTTGCGCATAGCGGTCATCGATGGATTTCGGCCAGGAATCGGCAATAGATTGACGAAAGTCAGGGGCGTAACGTATGGTGAATTCGGCATGTGCTCCTGAATACTCGCAGCTATTTCCTTCGGAGTGAAGGATATCCCTCCTAAATTGTACGAAGATTTGATCCTTAATTGCTCCTTAGGGGCTTCCATTAATTCAATGGTAGCACGTATCGCGTCATCCATGAACATCATCGGAAGGGCAGTGTTCTCCGATAAAAAACATTCGTAGTTGCCGGATTTTTTCGCCTGATAGAAAATGTCTACCGCATAATCAGTGGTACCACCTCCCGGAGGACTTTTATACGAAATAAGTCCTGGGTAGCGAAGGCTTCGGACATCGACTTGGTATCGTTGGTTGTAGTATTCACACCAGCGTTCTCCAGCTTGCTTCGATATTCCATAAACCGTGGAAGGTTCCATTACGGTGAATTGAGGTGTGTTGTCTCTCGGGGTGCTTGGACCAAAAACAGCAATGGAACTAGGCCAAAAGATTTGCTTCAAATATCCTTCTTTGGCTAAATCCAAAATCGTGAATAATCCTTCCATGTTCAGTTTCCATGCGAAATCCGGTTGTTTTTCAGCTGTTGCCGATAGCAAAGCTGCTAGGAGGTAAACCGTTTCAATTTTCTCGCTAATGATGTAATCACGCACCGAGTCCCTGTTTAAGATGTCTAAAGCCACATAGGGACCTTTCCCTAAATTCGACGGTTTTTCTGTTTTTATGTCGGAGGCAATCACTTGATCCACTCCCCATTTATCGCGAAGAGCCAGCGTAAGTTCCGTGCCTATTTGGCCACCGGCTCCTATGATTAACGTTTTTCTCATTAGGCAAATTTAGCCAACTTCCCCTCAAAAAAAATGCTTTTTAAAAAACTGATTAAAATCATTTGTAACTTGCAGTACCATTGGTAATTTTGATTTCTATATAACGAACTATGCCATTTTATTACAAGCTAGGATCTATTCCACCTAAACGTCATACAGTTTTTCGCCAGCCGAACGGTTCCCTATACCACGAACAATTGTTCGGAACAGTGGGTTTCGACGGCATGTCGTCCTTACTATACCACGTTCATCCACCCACGGTTGTAAAGTCGATTTTAGGCAGTGCCTCGGTTGCCCCCGAAATTGCTTTGGAAAAACACATGGCCATGTTTTCGCTGCAAGGCTTCCAATTAACCCCGAATCTTGATTATTTAGCGAGCAGAACCCCCGTATTGGTGAATTCGGACTGCTACATTGAGTTGGCCTCTCCATCGGGTTCCATGACGGATTATTTCTACAAAAATGCCGATGCAGATGAAATAATTTTCATCCATAAAGGTAGCGGCACGCTCAAGACTCAATTGGGGAATATTGATTTTGCCTACGGTGACTATTTGGTGATACC
>JBJTXE010000407.1:0-3267 GCA_046082075.1 Bacteroidota bacterium | reverse complement strand
ACAAGGAATCGGTGTAGGTTCCAGATTGCGTTTGAACCGCACCTTGTAAGAAAACGCCTGTTCCTGCACATGCATTTAAGGTGGTATTCACCGTTACGGGTAAGCAAGGTGTAGCGCAACCTGAAGCATCAAAGGTGTACGACTGCGAGCAAGCGCCATCGCCAATAACTACCGAATAATTACCTGCGATGGCACCCGTATAATTGACCGTTTGATTCGCATTGACGGTTCCCGTTGATGCAATATTTCCAAGCGGATTGGTAATGGTGTAGTTGTAGGCATTTCCTGCGCCTCCCAGTCCTCCGGTTGCGGAAAAACTTACAGTACAGGTATTGTTGTTGTAGCTGAAGTTGGCCGTTAGGGATTGTAAGAATACAACTGGAATGCCATTTTCTACCGTGGCGGTTTGACAGTTGAAGGATCCCCAAGAGGCGGCCTGATCTGCAGCAGGCGAGAGGTAATAAACGGTATTGAAGGAAGGATTACCAAAAGTTCCGTTTCCGTTGCCATTGTTCACAAAAGTACCGTTTCCTTGGATTGAATCGATGTAGGTGAATCCTGAATTGATGACCGGATTCGGAGCTGGGTTGGATTGATGCAAAACATACCCCGGAACCAAACAACTTGGAATGGAGGCGGTAGATTGACCGATTCCATTCAACAATATTCCGGGAGTTACAGTGTCTCCGTAGCAAACGTAGAGGGTGTCACCGAGATTGATATCGGAATAAGATCCGTTGCTGGAATTGGCAAAAATGTCACCGGCATCGCTTTCCAATTCTTGAATGTACTCAATGATGTACTGACCTTCATCACCGGGCGATCCGCCATCAATTTGAATTGCGTAGATTTTTCCTGAATCAAGGCAGCAAAGCGTTTCTTGATGCCCGTTGTAATCAGCAGTTCCCGATACTAACGGAGTAATCATCGGCGTAAACCGTGTTCCGTCCACCGTGTAGGTGGCAGGTCCAAGTCCCCCGTAGCAATTGGTGCCGTTCAATAATTCGAAGACATTAAATCTCAAAAGATTCATGCCAATGTAGGCTCGTATGCTCAATTCAACCGCCCCGGAAGGGGGACCAACAAAGTAATGCCACACGGTTTGATCCGCTCGGTTTGCTTGGTTTGGGTGCAGCGGCGGTTCCCCCGCAAGGTATTCGCGGCACGCTAGGATATTGGTTCCGGCCACTGCTTGAAAGGTGGGATTAGAGCCCGCAGCAATGACTGGAACTTCGTACAACGTGTCTTGAAGCGCAAGGCATAGGATGTCGTTCCCAGGAGCGTTGTTGCTCGGATCTGTAATGGCTGGGTTGAACACCCAAGATTTGATGTTTTGAGGACTTAGGGGCGTAACCGCGTCGGAAGGGTCAATCATTCCAAAATACTTGTATCCGGGTTCGAGACAGGTTCCCTGCACGATAGCAGAAGGATCTCCCCCAAGGAAATTGTTCGTTCCTCCTTCGTCGGATGCGATGTATTTCAGATTGGAACAAAGGAAGTCATTCGGTACGCCTGGGCCGAACGCTTTATCGTAGCCGAATAAGGCAGCACTTTCACCGTAAAGGGCATTTTGATAGTCGGCTTCGAAGGTGATTCTACCGGAGTTGGGAGCCACGAAATTCAACCAGACGCTTTCGTTCATGGACGTATTACCCAATCCAATATGCTGGTAATCGTAGGCATGGTACTCATTGGGGTTTGGCGAAGTGTGTTGTTGTCCAGTTTCTCCCGCACCGTTTCCTCCATCGAAGGCGCATCCAAAATTAAGGTTGCTTGTAGGTGCGCTATTAGCCGAGGAAGAAATGGCGTTGGTTCCGAATGCTACCGTGTTTGATAGGCAAGGAATGTCCTCCAGGTTGGGAGCGCCACCACCGAGACCATCAACCCGTAATTGGTAATATCCGTGTTCATTGGGGCCGTCGGCGGTAAATTGAATGTAATAGGTTTGACCAGGTATAAGTTTTTGATAGGAAATAAAAGGGATGGGATCGCAGGCATCGAAGGTGATCTCTGCCTCGGGATCCACCCCAAGAAAATCAATTCCGTCCGAAAATTCAACATGGGAAAGGTATTCGAATTTGTTTTTAATCGTTTGACCGGTCACCACGTGAATGCCGTCGGTACAATTCATCCCATCGGCCGCATGGTAGATTTCGAAGTAAGTGCCGATATCCGTTCCCGCCAAATCCGAGGTGATATTTACACTTCCCGAGGCGGGTGCGACAAATTTTGCCCAAAGGGAACCTGCATTTTGAACATCTTGTGCGGCGGGTTCGTTGGGTTCCAGGGTTGCGGTGCAAAAACCATAGGAGTAGGTAGTATTCAGATTAAGTTGCTGCGCTGCACAAATGTTGTCTTGCATGTAGTTCACCACCAAGGGCAATCGTTCCACCTGAAGGTTTATGGTATAAACCTGACCGCATCCTCCGTCTTGGCTGGCTGCGGTAAACGAATAATTCAATATTCCAACAGCAGGAGGTACAGGCATGGTAACATTTTGCAAACCAGTTTGGCCGTCGGTTAAACCTAACACGTCATAATTCCCGATGTCGTCGTTTTCGTAGGCTTCCCACGCTAAATTAATGGTGGAAGGAACGTCGTTGACGCAGAGGTAATTATGATTGAAAAATAAGCCGTTATTAGGAGAAAAGGTTCCTCCTGGGGCTGCCATGGTGTAAGGACCGTTGTCGTTGTTTTTATAAGCGTAATTGAAGCCAAAAATCCCGAAAAGCGCCGGGTTATTGTTGGTTAGGCCTAAGGTGTTATCCGTGGCGGTGAATTCCCAAACAAAGTCTGAATTTCCCAAAAATAGCCCATCGCAGTCCACATTGGACAGCGTCTGAACGCTTAAGACCTTGACCTGGATAGTGGCTTGAGAAACAACGAGAAAGGGTAGAAAGAGAATTGCGGGTAGTAATCTTTTCATAGGCTTTTAAAAAAAACATTGAAAGGTATAAAAAATGCACGATTATTCGAAGAATTACCGCCTTTTTTCAAAATAAATAAGGAAGGGTGTGTCGGTATTATTCCTTGATCGCCTTCAACGCATACACCATAGGAAGGTGATGTTTCATGGATGGGATTCGAAATTTACCGGGTTCGAATTCCACCGTATTTCGGAAGCAAGGATAAGGCGAATAATCGAACTCTTGAAACGATTGGATTGCCAATCCATGGGCTAGGAGAGGAGAAAGCACTTCGCTGATACCGTGGTTCCACATGACATATTCTTGGGTGAGCGGCGCTCCTTGTTCAGCGTACGTCCCC
>JBJTXE010000406.1:0-4231 GCA_046082075.1 Bacteroidota bacterium | reverse complement strand
CCATTCAAAAGTTGCGAGGGGGTCGTTCGGATCGGTGGTGTAGATCTCGGTAGTCACCCTCCTCTTGCCACAGAATACGTCTTGAACGAGGGTGAAGTGGACGTAGGGTGCTGTGAATACAGTAAGTGTATCATACGTGGTGGGCGAAATACAGGCTCCTAAGTTGGAATACAGGGATATGGGATAGGAGCCTGGGGTGAGGTTGGGTACCGCGATGGAATCGTTTTGCACTTGGAGCGTGTTATTGAAATCCCAATGAAAGGTAAAGGCGCCGTTTAGTGGGGTTTGGGCCTGTAGGACCTCTCCTAAACAAAGTGGGCTGTTGCTTAGAATGGCGGGTGCTGAAGGGGTTGCGATGATGGTTATGGCTACCGTATCTGGAATCAATTCGCAAGCACCAGGGTTATATCCAGAAATAACGTAATTCCCCGATTGGGCGGGAACCACCCCGTAAAGGGTTAAGGTTGCTCCATTGGTCGCGATTCCCAAAGGCCCCGTCCAGTTATACGTGGCTCCTGGCAATGAATCAGTGGTTAAGACCAAGGTATCCCCGCTGCATAATAGATCGTTCGCCGCATCAATTTCGTATTTGTAGGAAGCGAAATCCGAGAAATAACCGTAACGGCAACCTGAATTAGCTCCTCCATGGATCACTCCCAAGTGAAACTTAGCATTTGGATTTTCCAAACGACTTGCCGCTTGCACTCCGATGAATCCGCTGCCGTCTAATTGTGCATACATCCAACTGTTGTTGGTTCCCGGTACGGGCTGAAAAATTCCAGGGCCCACATTAGCGGGTGAGCCATTCAGCAAAAAGGAGTTTTCTCCTCCAGCAGGCACCAAGATATTCATGGCAAAAAACTCGTTGGTGGAACGAACAAAGGCCACGGTATTCGATCCAGTGCACACAATGGGAGGAACCACCGCTCCACCCACCTCGCAACCAAATCCCGTAGTATGCAATACGTACACCGGCTTATCGGCTTGAATGTAGGCCGATGGATTGGATTGCGTGTGAACGTAAAGGTTGGTCGCGTTAAGCGTTCCTACATTGACTCCGTCAATGCTCACTTGGGTATTGTTTTGTGTGGCAACGACGTACACCTTATCTGGTCCGTTGAGGTATCCTTTCAAGGTGATGTATTCCTTACCAGTCACCGGAACGGGTATGGTTTGATCCCCCATGAGGTCGGCGCATCCGCCGTAGGGAGCACCCGACATGGAGTCGTCTTTAATGGTCACAGCAATGGGTTTATTCGCAACAACCGTTGATCCGGAAAGGTGGACATTCCCAGCAATTCCTGAAGCTTCTGCACTGAAGGTTTCACCTTGATTCAAAACAATGGTAAACGGAATTCCTGCAGCATGACCTACTATTGCATTGGACGGTATGATGGTAATACTCGTGTTGTTTTGCGTCGCCACGATGTCAAAGCCTGAGCGGGCGTAACTTGCGTTATTCAAAAAGGTTTGAGCGGTTATGATGAAGCTGGTTCCCAAGGCATTTTTACCTTTCAAAGCAAAGATGTCGGGATTGCAGTTGCACGAGGTGACGACCTCATAGTAGGCCATTATGGGGGCCGTGGAATGGATTTTAAAACCGTAATTTAACACGGAATTCGCTGGTTTATTTTCAATAATGTCAATCCATGGCGTGAGGTCCAACGATTGAGCAGCATTGGGGCCGAGGTTAATGGTTTGCACGGGAAAACCAGGATTCGCCGGTTGGGAAATGGTTATTGTGGCCGGTGTGGCCAAACTTGCAAACCGAAATACAATGGGGCGGTCTCCATGACTTTGAGCTACTTCGGGAGCTACAAACCAAAACAAGGTGTCTAATTGCGCATGCAATTTCGCGGTTCCAAGCAGTAAAAACAGGAGTAGGGTAAGTTTACGCATCATTCAATTATTATTTCATCTAAAAACAACCAGGTTGGGTTTCCATTCCCTAAATGCCACAAGGGACACGGGCCAGGATTTTTCACCCTTACACGGACGAATCGAATGCCTGAAAGGTTGACTTGCATTTCGTAATTTGTGCATTTTTTTTCTTCAAGCTGTGCTTTTTCAGCGGTCATCGGTTCAAAACGATGGTTGATAACCTCCGTATAATCTTTTCCATTGCTAGAAACCTCCATGATTACCTCAGAAGGATCAAAAATCCATGAGTTCAGGTCACGCAAAAAGGAAACGCCCAACGTGTGAATAGCAACAGGCTTTTGAAAGCTCACAAGTGCTTCAACATCTTTTCCTTGGAATCCTTGCCATGTGCCTGTCCTGAAGTCGTTGCCCCCTCGAATCTTATCGATGAGGGTGTTGGGGCCTGCCGCTGCGTAAGAGGGTGCATAAGTGCTTTTGAGCTCTAGCTTTACATTCTTGTCTTTTTTGATAAAAGAGGATCCAATGGCGGCTGAATATTGTGTTCTTTCCCCGTCGGTGCGCTTAGTACGGATGATTATTTGTGCCGATTCTTTGAGATAGAACGGTGATGCATAAGTCCTCCACAGGGGTTTGTCTTCCTCGCCTGATAAATAATATTCTACGTTTAATTCCAGTTTGTCGAGGTCGATAACGTCCATTTCGATGCGCAACGAGTCTTCAAAAATCGATTCGGACGAAGCAATAAATGGTAACGGAACCCAGTCATTGGGTAAGGTTATTTCATACATGTCGAGTTCGCTGGATTCCTTTGTAGCGGTTTCACGCATAAAAAACTCTAGCGTTCCTCCGCCCATCATATCCTTGTGGGATAATCGCTGAATCGTTTGGCCATTAAGTTTGACCTCGTCAATGAAAATCCCAGAACCTTTTTTTACGATACTCAACGTACTACCATTTTCAAGTTTCATCGTGGCTTTCGAAAAAATGGGGTGACCGATTTCGTAGTGCGGCGTTCCCGGTGCAATGGGATAAATACCGAGGGCAGAGAGTACATACCATGAACTCATTTGACCGCAATCCTCGTTTCCCGCTAAGCCATCGGGTGTGTTACGGTACATGGTACGTTGGATAGAGTCCACCATCCTTTGCGTTTTCCATGGGGTGGACGAGTAGTTGTAAAGATAAGCTACATGGTGCGAAGGTTCATTACCATGAGCATATTGTCCAATCAATCCAGTGATGTCGGCTTGGTCTCTACCTGACATCGGGAGCTTGCTGTAGAACATTTGATCCAGCCAAGTGGAAAGTGCTTTTTTTCCTCCTATGAGGTTGGTGAGTAACTCAGGATGTTGAGGGGCGTACAGCGAATATTGCCAACTGTTCGCTTCGGTAAAATTGAAATTCACCTCCGTAGGATCGAATGGAGATAGCCATTGCGCACCTCTGCGTGCCCGCATAAACTTGTTCGATGGTTCGAAATGGTTGATGAACGAATAACTGTAGTTTCGATGCCTCCTAGCTACTTCATTCAAGGTATTTCGGGTGTTAGATTCTTGATGCAATTGACGGGCAAATTCGCTTACGCAAAAGTGGTCGTAGGAATATTCCAAGGCTTTAGAAACCGATTCCGACTCTTGGTCGGAGGCAATCATCCCTTGTTCTCGAAACGGTTTTTTTCCGAATTCGTTCATTTCCGACGTCGCCATCATGGCTTTAAGCGCTTTTTCTGCATCAAAACCGCGTATGCCTTTTACGTAAGCGTCTGTAATGACCGATGCGCTATGAAAACCTATCATGCACTCTGTTTCGTTGGCTGCTAGTTCCCAAACAGGTAAATCCCCACCTTGATCGAACTGCCTCAAAAACGTGTTGATGAAAGCAAGGGTGCGTTTTTGATCGATCAAGCAGAATAGGGGGTGGGTGGCTCGGTAGGTGTCCCAGAGCGAAAAGACGGTATATTGGGGCATTCCTTGATCGATGGTGTGCAGGGCAAGATCGCGTCCTCGGTAACGGCCGTCAACATCGGAAAAGATATTTGGCGCTAAGAGGCTGTGATATAATGCCGTATAGAAAATAACCTTTTGTTCCTTGTTTTCATCTTCAATGGTTATCTTTTTTAGTTCGTTTTCCCATTGCATACGCGCATTTTGTCGGATGCTTTGGAAGTTCAAACCATCCGTTTCCGTTTCGAGATTTCGTGCAGCTCCTTGTTCATCAACGGACGAAATACCCACGGATAATTCAAGGGTCTTGGTGGATTTTGGAAAAGTTAAAACCATGCGATGTTGTCCGTTTTCAGTAACTTTTTCTATTTTTTCATAGGGCGCTGAGGTCTTGAGAGAAAAATAGA
>JBJTXE010000405.1:0-2996 GCA_046082075.1 Bacteroidota bacterium | reverse complement strand
AATCAAAGGCTCTTACCGATACCCACCCAGTAATCCGAGAGAAGCTAGTAGCTAGGTTTGGAATGGAAATTTACACAGAGCAAGGCTTAAATCGAAAGCTATTGGCGGAGTTCATTTTTGCTTCGGAAGAGCAACGTTTGTTTGTGAATGAACTGATTCACCCTCTGGTTCGGAACAATTTTGAACATTGGTGCTCGGAGCAACGAAGTCCAATCGTTTTTAACGAAGCGGCTATCTTGTTTGAGACGGGAGCTTACCGGCAATTCGACGGAACGCTTTTGGTGGTGGCGCCGTTGGAATTGCGCATCCAGCGAGTGATGCAACGAGACCTTTGCACAGAAGAAGAAGTTAAAGAGCGCATGAAAACGCAGTGGAGCGACGACCAGAAAATCCCTTTAGCGACGTTGGTAATTACAAGCAATGGAGAATTGCCTTTATTGTCGCAAATTGAACGAGCAATTCAAACACTGCTTAGTCTTTAGACTTTCTAGCCCGGGTGAAAGCAAAAAGTAAAAAGAATACCATTGCAAAAGTCACTAATATCAACCCGCCGTTTGTAAAATGAAATTCACCGTTCTGTATTTCATATTTTCGTCCATAAATGAAACGCACCACAACTGTAATAACGGCAAGTACTAACCAAATCCAAGGTTTAACCTTCAACATCAATAATCAAAATTAAGGGTAATGCCGAAAGTTAGCGGATAGACCATGGCAGTGGCAGTCTTCTTGAACAAAGGGGTAAGGTTGTAATTTACAAACAACCCGTAATGATCAAATCCGGTGCGAACCGTGGCATAAGCTCCGAAAGGGGCCAACTGAAATCTTGAATTCACGGTATTTTGGAAGCGGTCGCCGTTCGCGTATTTTCCTCGAGTGGACCAAGAACCTGAAAACGACCAATATCCTACAACGCCGGTATTCAAATAGAAGGAATTCTTCGTGGCGGCTTTGGAACAAACCTCCAACAATAAGGGAATAGTTAATGCTCCACTAGTAAAACTGTTCGCGCGGTAAGGTAAATTGTTCAACCCTTCAATGGCGTATAAGGTATCGGTTTTACCTCCGGGAACAGAAGCTGTATGAACCAAGTCGTATTGCCCCAATTGAATGGTGGTAAAGTTGATCCCAGCACCCGTGGTTAGTCCAAGATATTGTTTTATCAGCGGAATTTTATACTCCATTAAGTTAATTCCAAAATTCCAAACATTCATGTTCGAAACGTTCCAATACGGATAATCAGTTGGATTATCCATCATTAAATTTCCAAAGCCGATATCGAAGCCCGCAAAATGAGGACTGGGTTTATTTGATTTTTCTTCCAAGGGCTCATCCTCATTTCCTAGGGCAAAATTTATGGGTAAGGAATAAAAAACTTTAGGTTCGGTACATCCTGGATTCCACGACCATTGCAACATGTTTACCACACGCAGTGCCTCAGCATCCATATCTGGATGAATTGAATTCACCACCTTAGCCTCATTCACCTTACCCGCATGGTCTACCGAAAACCGAACCATGACCTTACCTGAAATATTCGATTCTATACAGGATTGTGGATAAGAAATTTCACGTTGAAGGAACTTCATTAATGCTTCATGACCACCGGGATAGGTTGCACAGTCCTCCTCCATCGTTGAAGTGATAATTGGTTCTGACGCTTGTGACCATGCCGAAGAACCTAAAAAACTCAACAGGACAAACGCTAATATATTTCTCATAATCGCTTGTTTTTTTACTAAAATACGCATTAAAATCCAAGGCTCACCCGCAGCATAAAATTTCTACCCGCTTGCGGGTAAAAGAATCGCTCAGTGGTTTTCACACCCGCGTATTGAGACGCAAAAGCATAACCGTTGTTGGAGTATCTTTGGTTAAAGACGTTGTTGACGGTAGCTGAAAGTTGAATCTCCGAATTTTCTTTCATCTTGAACGATTTCCGAAGCCCGAAATTGGAATAATTAAAAGCGGGCAATACACTCGTTTGGATGTTATCCATGTATTGCTTGCTCACGAATTTTGACGTCCAATCCAACGACAACTTCCATGCTGGAATAGCATAACTAAATGCCAGTCCGGCAATTACGCTGGGGGAAAAAGATAAGGTTGTTTGGCTGTAGTTCGTTTGCTGTTGGGTGTAATACGGAACCGAATCCAAATATACATCCAGGTAATCCACGTAGTTTTTCGCCCTGTTTTGACTTAAGGTGAGGCTTCCATTAATTTCAAGGTTCTTGATGCGTTTGTACTTCGCTTCTAACTCAATTCCTCGGCGGTAGCTGTCCTTTACATTCGTTCGTGTATACCCCCCAACGTCGTTAATCTGTCCCGTCAACACCAATTGGTTGTCAAAATCCATGTAGTAGAATGTTCCTTTCAAGATCATTCCCTTATTCTGCCAGGTATACCCCACTTCATAATCCATTAAAGCTTCGGATTTAGGCCGACTGCTTGGGGTTGATTCTCGGAAATCTCTGCGGACAGGTTCGCGATTGCTCCGACCCACAGAAGCATACAATTGATGGTTTGATTTTAACTGATAAAATACAGCAGCCTTTGGGTTGAAAAAGTGAAAGTCAACCGTTTGAGTGATATCTTTCAATTCGCCGGAAACAAAATCCAAGCCCAAAAACTCATAATTCACGAACCTGTATTGCATATCGAGGATCCACTGAAACTTTTGTTTACGTTGTTGAAGTTTTACATAATGGCTGAATTCGAATTTATTTCCTAGCTCGTCATAGTATCGATCACCCAAGTCACTATCGGATGCAAAACGCGACCAAATTACTTCGCCAAAATGTGCCCCTCGGTAGTTATTGATTGCACCGCCCGTAGTCAGTTGAACATCTCCCTGATAACTTAAAGCGTAAATGGACCCTATAAAGTGATTATCAAGCCACCTTCTTCGGATTAAATCGGAAGCGGTAATGGTATCTCCGCCAAGAATCACGGGACTCATTTGATACGTAGATAATTCATCATTGGTTCGGTAC
>JBJTXE010000404.1:0-3324 GCA_046082075.1 Bacteroidota bacterium | reverse complement strand
TTTAGATACCGTAGAATTAATCATGGAATTTGAAAAACAATTTGGTATTTCTATTCCAGACGATACGGCTGAAACCATTCAAACGGTTGGTGATGCCGTTGCTTACATCGAAGAAAACGCGAAATAGTAACCCCACTTATTAGCAACCAATGCAGTTAAAACGAGTCGTTGTAACTGGGCTTGGCGCGCTAACGCCCATAGGAAATTCTGTTCAAGAATACTGGGATAATCTTACTCAAGGAAAAAGCGGAGCAGCCAACATTCAGCAGTTTGATGCCTTGTTGTTTAAAACACATTTTGCCTGCGAAGTAAAAAACTTTGATGTTGAGCAGTTTTTGGACCGAAAGGAAGCTCGAAAACTGGATCAATTCACCCAATACGCCTTGGTTTCCGTAATGGAAGCCGTGGATAACTCTAAACTTTTGGAAGCTTCTCCAAATTTAGATAGAATTGGTGTGGTTTGGGGTTCAGGTATTGGGGGGCTAAAAACCTTTCAAGACGAGGCACAAGGATTTTTTGAAGGCGATGGAACACCACGGTTCAATCCATTCTTTATTCCCAAGATGATTGCGGATATTGCAGCGGGTCACATTTCCATAAAGTACGGTTTTCGAGGTCCTAATTATGTTACAGTTTCGGCTTGCGCTAGTTCCAACAACGCCCTGATTGATGCTTTCAATTTAATACGACTTGGAAAAGCAGACGCCATCGTGAGTGGAGGATCTGAGGCAGCGGTGAATGAAATGGGAATGGGAGGATTTAATGCGTTGAAAGCGTTATCAACCCGGAATGAATCCCCCGAAACGGCGTCTCGACCCTTTGATTTAGACCGTGACGGTTTTGTGTTAGGGGAAGGAGCTGGAGCGTTAATCCTGGAAGAATACGAGCACGCTAAGCGACGAGGAGCGACTATTTATGCAGAAATTGTAGGTGGAGGAATGTCGGGAGATGCCCATCATATTACCGCTCCACATCCCGAAGGATTAGGCGCGCGCAACACCATGATTGCAGCGTTAGAAGACGCAGAGATTTCCCCGGATAAAATTGACTACATCAACGTACATGGTACGTCAACTCCATTGGGGGATGTAGCAGAAATTAAAGCCATTCAAGCGGTTTTTGGCGAACATGCTTATCAGTTGAACATAAGTTCTACCAAGTCGATGACGGGTCACCTGTTAGGCGCGGCGGGGGCCATTGAGGCGATTGCTTGTATCATGGCCTTACGAAATGACACCGTTCCGCCGACCATTAACCACGTGACACCGGATCCAGAAATCGACCCTAAAATGAACCTTACCTTGAACAAGGCTCAGGAAAGACCCCTTCGATTTGCTATGTCCAATACCTTTGGCTTTGGCGGGCACAACACCAGTGTAATTTTCAAAAAACACGACCATTAATTGGCTCTTTCCTTGCGCATTTTAACCAAAAAACGGAGCGAAGAGGAACTTCAATTAATTCGTTTTATTATAGATCATTTTGGACATCGCCCTAAAAAATTAGAGCTGTTTTACACGGCCTTAACGCATCGTTCCATGGAAGTAAGTGATGAATCTAAAAGCAACGAACGCTTGGAGTTTTTGGGTGATGCGGTATTAGATGCGGTGGTCGCCGAACTACTCTTTAATAAATTTCCAGGAAACGATGAAGGGTACTTAACGAAATTAAAGTCGAAAGTTGTTAACCGAAAGACCCTTTCGGAGATTGGAGAAAGGATGAATATTAGGTCCAAACTCAGGTATAGCGATGCGCGTCAAATGAATCTTGCAAGTTTGGAGGGAAATGCCTTTGAAGCATTGATCGGAGCCGTCTATTTAGACGGCGGTTTTGAGGTTGCTCGAAAGTGCATCCAAAACCATGTATTAAGGAAGTTCGTTGATTTGAATAAACTCCTTGAAGAGGAGATTGATTTTAAATCCCGGTTGATTATTTGGTGCCAAAAGAAACGCCTAAAGTTTACTTTTGACATTGAAAGCGAACAACACGTCCACGGTTCTTGGGAATACGTAGTTCAGGTTAAAATAAATGGAAGGGATTTTGGTTGCGCGAAAGGACAGTCTAAAAAACAAGCGGAACAATTATCCGCTCAAGAGACCTTGAAATTGTTAGGGGAAATTTAATAAGCATTGTTTTTTTTTGTTACTTTGTGAAAAATTAGAGGCTTATGTGGACAGATTTTGTTTATGCTATCGGGGACGCTTTTCAGTGGGCGTTTGGATTTTTCGAGTTCGTACAGAATTATTTCAACAACTTGTTATTGGCGTTAGGTTTTGTAGGCTTTGCCTATTGGATGAATATTCAAAACAAACTCAGTAAAAAAGCGAACGTCCCTTCAGAAATAAAAGACCAGGGTTTTGAAGGGTGGTACAAGGAAGAAGACAAGCAGATCAAATAGAATCGATTGTATCGTATATCAAAAAGGGGAAGTATTTACTTCCCCTTTTTGTTGTGTAACGGTAAGAAAAACTATTTGGTTGATTTTACCGCTGAAATAAGGAACTCTCGGTTCATTCTTGCAATGTTTTCAATAGAAATCCCCTTCGGACATTCTACTTCACACGCCCCAGTATTGGTACAGTTTCCGAATCCTTCTTCGTCCATTTGACGCACCATATTCAAAACGCGTTCCTGAGCTTCAACTTTTCCTTGGGGCAATAAAGCGTATTGAGAAACTTTAGCTCCTACAAAAAGCATGGCGGAACTGTTTTTACAAGCTGCTACACAAGCGCCACACCCGATGCATGCAGCCGCTTCAAAGGCTTTATCTGCGTCTTCTTTTGGAATCGGAATAGCGTTGGCATCCATCGTCCTTCCAGAGGTGTTCACGGAAACAAAACCTCCCGCTTGTTGAATTCTATCAAAAGCAGAACGGTCTACCACAAGGTCTTTTACAATAGGGAATGCTCGAGACCTCCACGGCTCAACATAAATCGTTTCCCCGTCCTTGAATTTACGCATGTGAAGTTGACAGGTCGTGGTTCCTGTATCGGGACCGTGCGCACGGCCGTTGATGTATAAAGAGCACATGCCGCAAATACCCTCGCGGCAATCGTGATCGAACGCAACCGGTGATTTTTGCTCGTTGATGAGTTGTTCGTTTAATTGGTCCAACATTTCAAGAAAAGAGCTGTCGGTTGAAACGTTGTTCAAGGCATAAGTTTCCAAAGCACCTTTGGCTTGGCTGTTTTTTTGGCGCCAAATTTTAAGCGTAATATTGATGAATTTCGTTGCCATAATTTTCGTTATTTATAGTTTCGTGCTGCGATTTTAATGAATTCATAGTCCAGCTTTTCTTCGTGTAATGCAGCTTTACTGGCATCT
>JBJTXE010000403.1:0-2238 GCA_046082075.1 Bacteroidota bacterium | reverse complement strand
GTTGTCAATATCCACATAGGACATATTAAAATCACCATTAGCATAGGTCCCACTTGGTGGAACTTCATTTTTAGCGGTGGTACAATTGTTTGAGTTGGGGCAACTCAATGCCACATTGGAAACGAATTTTATTCCCCCCTTGGAATTGGTTTGATAACGCACACTGAAAGGAGCAACAATTTGACCAATAGCAACATTCATCAAAAGAAGATTCGCAAAGGTCAGAAGGAAAAAAAAGTGCGTTTTCGTCAAGGGTTATTTTCTAGTTAAAACAAAGTTAATAAACCTCGTACGATAATAAAAGGAAATGGTTTGCTCAAACTCAGCTGATTATAGTTTAACCTGAATTGAAACTGGTAAGTGGTCTGAATACCCGCCTATGTATTTTGTTCCGCCATAGGTCCTTTTCGGTTGAATTACTCCTTTATATTCTTCCATGAGAAAATGAAAATTATGGATAACTCCTGAATTTTTCAGAAAGCCCTTTTTTGAACCTATAAAATTCGGACTTACATAGATATGGTCCAAAATTCCCCATTCGTTGTTGTAATAATGTGTCCCTTTGGTGGGGCCACTTGCTGTCGTTATCATTGGATCTAATCGTTCATCCAACAATTTCGGACCCGTGTTGTCAGGGTAGTCGTTTAAGTCACCTAATAACACGATCGGGAGACCGTTGGATTTCTGCACGGAATCAATGAACTGACAAGCAATTTTAGCCGCTGCAACCCGCTTTACATCGCTTTCATCAGTTCCCCCTCTTCGGCTGGGCCAATGGTTGACCATGACGTAAAATACCTGTTTTTTCGATTGAAATTGAGCCCAAAGAATGTCCCGGGTTGTGGCTTTGGTTTCACCTGGAAGGATAAAACGAATATTGTTGGAGCCCAATAATTTAAGTTGGCTGCTGTCGTAAATCATCGCAACGTCGATTCCGCGTGCATCAGGGCTTTCGAAATGCACCAAACCGTAATTTTTGAAATCTTTCTGCTGTGCAATTATAGCACGAGCCACACCTGCATTTTCCACTTCTGAAAACCCGCAAATTATTGGTTTTCCCATAGCCAATAATACTTCGCGAATATGGGACAGTTTTTCTTGATATTTAACGTTGTTCCATTCATTTTTTGCGGAAGGTAAAAACTCTGCATCGTCGTTGGGTCCGTCGAGGGTGTCGAACAGATTTTCCACGTTGTAAAATGCGATAGAGCGTGTTTTTTGAGCCTCAGCCATGTTGGCCAACAACACCACACATAAAATAACGGCAATTCTTTTCATAGTTTAAAATTAATGTCCACCTCTAAAATCCTGCAGTCTTATTATCCTTCAGTCCTAATATTCTTTTCAATACGCCCCGTAATACCTCTTTAAAAACCACTCAGCAACAAAAAAAGCGGCAATGATGATCATAAGTATCCAAACATCAATCAAGTTCCAAAAGTCGGTTGATATTCGTTCGAGAATGGTAATGTCAGCGCGTTTGGAGATATCGTCCAGCATTTTTTGATAACGGTTCAATGGGTAAAATGCACCCTTAGAGTTCGCGGCAAGTTCTTTTAATATCCCGTGGTTTGGCGAATTGGCACTGTTTTCCAGCGCGATGTCTTCGATGAGAAAAGTGCCTTTTTTGGTAAATTTTTTCTCTTTGTAGGTGGTGGAAGCTGTCCAGGTATAACGCCCAGGAGGAAGTATCCCTAGGTCGAGGGCATAGCCTTCGTTGAGACGGTTGAATTGATACGTATATTTTTTTCCTTGTTCATTGATAATCTCCATAGCAATTTCTGGCGTGGTGATGGCTTCTAAGCTAGCATTGTAGAAATTCGCATTGACGGTGATTCGATCATATTTATTAAAACGCTTGTCGAATTGGACGCTCAGACCTTCATTTTGTCGCTTAATCAATAAGTAAGTGAACAGTTTGTTGAACAATTCATTAAAATGCTCGTGGTTGCGGTTTTTCATATAGTCAGACAAACGCCATCTCCAAAGTCCTTCCCCGAAAACTACCCCGTATTGGTATTCTTTGCTGGCCTTATTTAAGAATAAAAGCGCCTCATCTTTTACCGTGGCACCAATTTTTTGCATGAGCAAATTTTCGTAGGAACCGGAGGGGTTTATGCGTCCAAATTTTGCGGTTAACGGCGGATACCGTTCGATTTCAGACCTTGTTGCGTCGCTGAGGGTAAATGCGGTAAAGCCAGGGTTCAAGCTCGCTTGGAGTTCGTCGGATTGATTGCG
>JBJTXE010000402.1:0-3134 GCA_046082075.1 Bacteroidota bacterium | reverse complement strand
TGGAATACATGTGGCAGGCGTCATAGCAATGCTATCGATCGCTATGGTCTGATTTACCGTTACTGTAGCCGTGTCGGTATGCGAAAAATTGCATTGGTCAACTGCCGTGACTAAATAGTGTACCACACCGTTCTGAGTGGCGTAAATCGTGATGGAGTCATTCGACGAAAGAGGCACGCCTGAAAGGGTGGTCCAACTGAAATCATACGGAGCGTAACCTCCGGAAGCACTTGCCGTGAGTAAAACGCTATCGGGGAAACATTGAACGAGTGGATCGCTTTCGAGAATATTAATAATCGGTCCATCGCCAATGTAAATGGTTCCTTGGGAGGTTATGGTATCCCCGCAAGGGTTAACAATGGAAACGGTGATGGTAACCGATTCAAACCCTTCATTTAATCCATCTTGAGTAGGAGTCAAGTTCAAGATAACCGTATCTTGACCGGGTAAAAACATAATCGGATTAATCATGTTGTTGTAATCTACCCCTTGAGTAGCTGTTCCATTGATGGTATAATTAATAATGAGCGTATCGTTGGCTTGAGCCAAAGGCCGGGTGAAAATAAAGTCGGCATAGGTGCACCCTTCAACAATGGTAGTGTCCCCTGAAACTGTCGCCACGGCAACACTTACGGCAGCCGAAGAAAAAGAACCCGCTTCCAAAAAAACCCCAGAATCATAGGCTTGATCCAAAACATTGGAAATAGCAAACTTGATGTGATATGTTTGATTGCACTGAACCGAAGCAGAAGCGGTGAGTTTTACCGTCGTTCCATCGTATTCAATCGCATCTCCATAGGTGTCTTGGGGAAACTCGTTGTAAACATAGTATTGTGTATTGGTTACCCAATTCACGTTGTTGATTGTCACGGGTATTCCTCCTGGAATAACCGCAATATTATCGCCTCCGTTGGGATATCCTGCCAAAGTGTAGGGGCCTGATATTCCCGGACCCCATAAAAATATTCCAAAGGCATCATTAAAACTGGACGGGGAAAACTCAGTGTATTCGTCCGAGCCAAACATGTAATTAAAAATTAAGGTGTCTCCTGCGGGAATAAAGTCGAATTCTAACACGACCCCATTGGTTACGCCTCCGTTCGCGATCGCATTAAGTTCGGGGTCTGTGTCTACCAATTGTGAATTTCCTGGATTCGTGGTGCTTCCGCCAGAGTTCGGTCCCATGGCACCGATTGCATCGCCTGTTGTGAGCACCACACCGCTTGCCATTGGAAAAGCCGCATTGGAATTGGTGAAATATGCAATGTTTCCAAATGGGGTGTTAGCAAGGCCTGGAACCCCGTTAATTGTAATGTTGGAAGCCACAACACCCGCTCCCAATAAAACATTGTTCACCAATTGTTGGGGCGTTTGAGTTGGGGAAACGTTGATGGGCTGAGCTAAGCTTGAAAAATGTAGAATAGTGAGAAAAGATAGAATAAGGCATTTTTTCATGCGAGAAAATTTAGGTTATGACCTAATCCCTATCCCAAAAGTTGCATCATAGGGAAGGTTTGAGGGTTTAACAAATTTATGCTAAATTCGGTGAAAAACCAATTTCCGTTGTCTCATGAACAAAACACAAGATTACCTTCAGCAACACTTAGATCGATACACTCAAGAATTATTGGAACTACTACGAATCCCATCCATTTCCGCTGACCCTGCCTACCAGAAAGAAGTACTGCATTGCGCAGAAGCCGTGGCCAAGCATCTGAAAAAAATTGGAATGGAAGACGTTGAAATCATTGCGACCAAAGGACATCCGATTGTTTTCGGGCAAAAAATCATTGACCAGAAACTCCCTACCGTATTAGTTTATGGCCACTACGATGTTCAACCTGCAGACCCCTTGGATTTATGGCATAGCCCACCTTTTGAGCCCGTTATTAAGCCCACAGAAATCCATCCGGACGGGGCCATTTTCGCACGCGGTGCTTGCGATGATAAAGGACAGTTTTTCATGCACGTAAAAGCGGTTGAATCCATGCTGGCGAGTGGCGAGCTTCCGTGCAACGTCAAATTCATGATTGAAGGAGAGGAAGAAATCGGAAGTGAACATTTAGGCTTTTTTGTTAAGGAACATAAAGCCAAATTAGCAGCAGATATCATTCTTGTTTCAGATACAGGGATGCTGGCTAACGATGTTCCATCGGTTACTACTGGATTAAGGGGATTAAGCTATGTAGAGGTACAAGTAACAGGTCCCAACAGGGATTTACATTCCGGCTTGTACGGAGGCTGCGTGAAAAACCCGATAAACGCGCTTTGCGAAATGATCGCGTCCTTGCATGATGAACAAGGCAAAATAACAGTGGAAGGTTTTTATGACAGCGTGCTTGAAATTTCTCGTGAAGATCGAGATGCCATGGCCAAGGCTCCTTTTTCGGAAACTGCCTATAAAAAAGCGCTTGATATCGTAGACACCTTTGGTGAGACCGGTTATACTACTCCAGAAAGGGGTTCCATTCGTCCAACCTTGGATGTCAATGGTATTTGGGGTGGATATACTGGTGAAGGAGCAAAAACGGTCATTGCTTCGCAGGCTTTCGCGAAAATTTCCATGCGCTTAGTCCCCAACCAAGACCCGGAGGAAATTACCCAACTTTTTCAGCAGCACTTCGAAAAAATCGCGCCTGTTGGAGTGCACGTGAAAGTGACGCCGCATCATGGAGGGCAACCTGCCGTGACCCCCCTGGATTCTATAGGATACAAGGCCGCCGCTATGGCGTATGAAGCGACGTTCGGAAAAGCGGCAATACCTGTACGAAGCGGAGGGAGCATTCCCATTGTTGCCATGTTTGAACAAGAACTGGGATTGAAAACAATCCTCATGGGATTTGGGCTGGACAGCGATGCCATTCACTCGCCGAATGAGCACTATGGTTTGTTCAATTATCGCATGGGAATAAAAACGATTCCTTACTTTTACAAGCACTTTGTTGAATTAAGTAAATCCTAGGTTTTGTTATCTCAAGATTCCCCCAAAAAACTGTTCCTACTTGACGCTTATGCGCTCATTTACCGCGCATATTTTGCCTTTGCGAAAAACCCTCGGGTTAATTCAAAAGGACAAAACACCAGCGCAGCCTTTGGTTTTTCCAATGTCTTAATCGATGTTATTAAAACCGAAA
>JBJTXE010000401.1:0-2477 GCA_046082075.1 Bacteroidota bacterium | reverse complement strand
ATTTAATAGAAAACCCCGACGCTTCGGTCAGGGTTTTTAAGTGGTCCCACCTGGGCTTACCTCGATTTCGCTGCGCTTCACACGGCATAAACTTCTCGCCATTTCCATTTAATAGAAAACCCCGACACTTCAGTCAGGGTTTTTCCGTGGTCCCACCTGGGCTCGAACCAGGGACCACCTGATTATGAGTCAGGTGCTCTAACCAACTGAGCTATAGGACCAATGTTACATTGCTGTAACGTATAGCAAATCAACGAGGCGCAAAAATAAGGATTTCTTCGGATTCTAAAGACATCAATGCCATAGATCTGGGTTTTTTCCCTCGTTCAAGCGAGCTGCGACTAAAATTCCGTCCTTGGCAATGCTGTAATCCAAACATATTGCCGAATCATTTTCGATTTTCGGAACACCCTTCAACCAATAATGTCCAAAAAACACGGGTTTGTCCGAAGTAAAGACCGTAGAATCAAACCCTTCAGGCATGGGTTCATGCCGCAATTCAGGCGGACATTCCATGATCCCCTGCCCCATGGTGGATTTATCCGTGGCCCACCATTTCAAACGACACTCTACACGCTGGATCCCTTCTTTATCCACCATAAATTTACCATCAGGCAACCTGTGTTCCGGACCCTTTAAGGAATCTTCAACCGCCTTGAACCCTGGCAATCCTTCTCTATAGCAATTGCTTAAAAAGCCTTCACTCAAGCCCTCCTCTTGGGGTTGATAATGCTGCTCCAACCATTGGATGTTGTCGTCGTTCCAATACGCATGAACAACCTTGCAGGTATCCAACGACCTATACATCGGTAAGTGCCTAAACCACGCTAAAAATTGTTCCCACTCCTCTGGAAAAGCATGGAATTGTTCCAAGGTTTTATAATGCTGCTTGATTTTCTCATAATTATGTTCTCGGTAGTATCCGCCTTCCACGGTGTTTTTCGTATCGAAACAAACCGCATTATACTCGTGATTGCCCATAATGGCCTGAGCATAACCCGCATCTACCATGTCTTTTACAAGATGTAGCGTTTCGCGGATTTTGGGACCTCGGTCAATAAAGTCCCCTAAAAAAATGGCTTGGCGATCCGGATGACGGTAGATGCCGTTAAATCGCTGGTACCCCATTTTTTGAAGGAGTTTTTCCAATGCATCCGCATGGCCGTGAATGTCTCCAAAAATGTCGTATTGGCTCATGAATTTTTTTACTACGAAAATAAGAAGAATGCCCCTTCATCATGAATAAATCCAAAGTAATCCAACTTTTTTTTTCGGAAGCAATCCTTCGGATTAGCATTGCCCTCTTGCGATTACAAGGTTGCAAAGAACGTTCGAAACATGGAGGTTATCCGTCACTTTGACAGCAAATGTTTAACCTTTAAAACCCAAAAATGATGCTACGAAAACCAACCATTGCAACCTTCTACAACAAAAAACAAGTATGTTTTGATTCCATTCGAGAGCGTTCGTATTCGCAGTCACCGCTCAAGCCCTATTTGCTCATGGAGCGCATTCATGCCTTAGGGTTGGAGTCCAATTTTGACATCCACTCGGATTTTCAACCGTTTGCCCAAGAGGATTTTCACCTTGCTCACACCGAAGAATACGTGAACAACGTCTTCAACCAACAAGGCAACTACCAATCCAACGGCGTTCCATGGTCGGAAAATTTGGTGGAAAGCGTTCGATATACCAATAGCGCCATGTACCATGCAATCAAGCACAGCTTGGCCCAACCCGATCAATTGTGTTTTGCCCCCGTTTCCGGAATGCACCATGCAACACCAACGGCTGGTCAAGGGTTCTGCACCTTTTCCGGTCAAGTGATTGCCTCCTTAAAACTCTACGACGAATTCGGTGTTTCAGGTGCTTGGCTCGACTTGGACGGTCACTATGGCAACAGCATTGAGGACTCTCGCTACTTTGTACCTCGGCTCAACCAAGCCATCCCGTTGGATTGCAATGTGAACCCCTCCGGACGAAACGCGGGCTACGTGCAAAATTTCCGTGAAAAATTGGAGCTTGTACGTTTGCGCATCTTGGCCGGTGAAGTGCATTATGTGGTTTTTGCCCACGGGGCCGACAGCCATATCGACGACGATCTTGGCGGACAGTGCGATACAGCGCATTGGTTGGAATGTTCTGAGGTGTTTACGCAATGGGTAGCCGATGTTTCTGAGGAAATAGGGAAACCCTTGCCCGTTACTTTGGCCTTGTTCGGAGGCTACCGAAGCGACGACTACAACATCGTATTGCACTTACACCTCGCCTCCATTGAGCGTTGCAGAGCGCTCTGCGGAGAGGGGATACAAGCTTTCTTGTAAAAATGGACATATCCCTGATTTAGCTATCTTCGTAAAAAACAAAACCATGGAAGACCGAGATATTGAAAAAACGTACACAAAGGAAGAATTTGTTAGCAAACTAAGAAGGCTTGCAGACTGCATCGAGAAAAACGAAAACTTTAGAATTTCCGT
>JBJTXE010000400.1:0-5832 GCA_046082075.1 Bacteroidota bacterium | reverse complement strand
TAAATCACCCAATTGCACTTCAAAGGTTGGTTTTTCGGTATTTCGGCTGGTGTACTGCCAGATTTCAAAGCCTCCTCCACCGTCCATGCTCAAGGCAAGAGTAGCGGTGCGCGCTTGCACTTTATCGCCTGTATATTGAATCATTAAGGGTGCTTCAGCCGCTTCTTCAAAAATTCGAACATCCACACCAAACATGGTACGATACCAAGACCAAATTGCTTGTACATCGGGAACACCAATGCCCATCTGTTGAATACCACAAATAATAGGATCCATAACTACTTTTTTACAAAGGTAATTTTTCTAGCGAACTGCTCGTTCATTGAACAGAACGTAGCCAAAACTCAACTGAAAATTCCACGGTGTTGCGACAAAAGGAAAATAATTCACGGAAGCTCTTAGGGGACCCAACGGCGTAAAATACAGCAAACTGGCCGAGCCCAAGAAACTGTTTGCTTGGAAAGGCTTTGCATACGTAATGGAACCATCGCTCAGTTTTTCAAGCACCACAAAAGGCTGGTAGTAATAGGCATCGATGCGTGCTTCAAAGGATTTCACCAAGGGAAACACCGTATTCAATCCCACGCAAACAAATTGAGGCGAACGGTATTCCTTGAAAAAATACGTTTCCAAATCTGGAATGACATTCAAGGTAGGCATTGAAAGCAAAGAGGCCGTGTAATTGGCAAACAAGGACTGCGAATTCAGCATGGCTTTTCCATGAAACCCTATATGAAATCGAGACAGGGTTAAAAAATAATATTGTCCTTCGACGTTAAGGTTTAACCAATCGTGTTGTTTACGAACGGTTGAGTCAAATTGCGCGGTGGTACCAGGAATACTCGTTTCTAACGCGGATAAAAATTTTGCCTTGAAGGTAAAAAAGTGGCCTTCATTGGCAAATTGTTTTCGGTTCAACGCATTATCGGTAATTTCATAGGACACCAAATTTCCTTTCAAAAAGGTAATATCGGTAGTGTCGGTGCTTAAAAAGTTCATCGTTTGATAATAATCGTCCTCCAAGGAAAACAAGCGGACATCAAATTCACCACGAGAATTGGTTAAAAGTGGATGCTTAAACTTTAGTCCGAAATACATCTCATTTTGGACGAGAAAAGAAGGTTTAACGTCTTCAAAAAAGGTAGCATAACTTCGGTAATAATCCCATCGATTCATCGTAAAGTAGGCATTCGCGCTAACGGGAAAAACACCCGGAAAATCGATATTTGCTTCTGTCCTTACACTCCCGTAGAACTTTCCAAAATAGCTTTCGGCATGAAGGGATGTCGCAGTTTTTCCGAGATGCCGATAGGTAAGTCCAAGGTAACCTGTATTCACCGGCCGCGAGGATAAATGACCCCCAATTCCAAGTTTGAAGGGTTTTGATTCTCGAACATTCAGGTCCAGGTGGTAGGTGCTATCGGATTTCTGGTACAATCGCGGAAAAACAAAATCAATTTGCTCGGAAGCATATAATTTGTAATAACGCTGCTCTAATTGATTCCAATCCATTGATTTACGCTGTTTCGCTCCTAGCATGGAAAGAGCCACATAATGAGCTACTTTAGGGTTTTGAACGGATGCCGCAATAGAAGTGGTAATAAACGAATTTTCGGTTTTTCGAAATGCATTTCGACGCATCTTCAAGCGGTCAATGTCCGCAGAATCCTTGATTTCCATTCGAATAGAATCCACTATTTGCAGGGTTTGGCGATATCCGGCTTCAATGGCTTTTGAAGCATCGGCGAAATTAAAAGTACCCACTTCTACCTCTGGCTGAATGATGATTCCATCTTTACATGGCAATGCATAACTCGTAGGAAACCGCGTCAATTGATCCAATAATCCCAAAAAATCCTGTTCATCCTTTACCTTAGAATTCGTGGAAACATTGCTACCGATAATAAAGTCAGGATGAAACGTTTGGTACATCACATCGATAGGGAAATTATTATAAAGGCCACCGTCAAAATAGATGACACTATCTACTTTAATCGGATTTAAATACAAGGGGTAAGTCATGGAAGCACGAACCGCAGCATTTAAGTTGCCTTGTCCGAAGGATACCGACTTTTTATGTTCAACATCGCTGGCAACACAGCGAAAAGGAACCACTAATTGGTCAAAATCTCCTCCATGCATAGCCCCCTGATGCCCCAATAATCGAAGCATTTCAAAATCCAAACCCATGGGGTTTACAAAGTTCATGGGCAACGATTTACTGAGGAGGGAATCAAAAGAAAAAGGAAAGGAAATCATGGAGGCATCCGGATATTTTTCACGGTACAAGTAGCGCCGGCCTGTCGGAACAATTCCCATGGACAAGTTTTGGAATTTTTCAGAAGTCACCAAAGCTTCTATTTCTTGCGGGCTCATTCCGCAGGCGTACATCGCTCCCACCAAGGCTCCGGCCGATGTTCCACAGATATAGTCAATGGGAATTTGATGTTCCTCCAAGGCTTTTAATACCCCAATATGAGCCAAGCCGTTAGCACCTCCGCCACTCAGGACGAGTCCTACTTTTTTTTGACTGTGGATGACGGTATTCCATGCACTGCAAAAAAACGCAAGAAAAAGGAGGTAAATACCCTTCAAAGTTTGTTCATTTACACAAAAATACTCGCAATTTTATGCCGATGAACTCCACACCCAAAGAAAGTCATAATAATTTAACAATTACCCTGAAGTGTTTTTACGGATTCGAAGAAGTGCTCAAGGAAGAATTGGTAGAACTTGGATATCTCAATTGCCAACTTGGTAATCGAGCCGTGACCTTAACTGGAACGTGGAAAGATGTTTACTTTCTCAATCTCTACATCCGCTGCGCTATAAGCGTATTGGTCGAAATAACACGCTTTCCTTTTCGCAAGGAACAGGACTTGTACGATGCAGTCTTTAGCGTCAACTGGTCAAAACTATTCGATGAAACCAAAACATTTGTCGTGCGAGGAGCCATCCAAACCAAGAAAGTTCGGAATACGCATTATCCCTTTCTTTTGGTAAAAGACGGAATCGTGGATCATTTTCGCGAAAACAACAGAGATCGCCCATCGATAGATACCAAGCATCCACAGATTGTGGTGGATCTCTACCTCACGGACCACGAAGGAATTATTTCGATCAATACCAGTGGATTACCCTTGTTTCAACGCGGGTACAGAAACGCAACTGGAATTGCCCCTATGAATGAAGTGGTTGCCGCTTCGTTAATTAGGCTATCAGGTTGGGACCGAAAGCAAGCCTTTTACGATCCATTTTGCGGTTCGGGCACCTTTCTCATTGAGGCCGCTCTTTTGGCAACGGGCATTCCTTCCAACATTGAACGTACGCATTATGCCTTCAAAAACTTGCGCAACTTCGATGCCTCTCAATGGGATGAAATTTACGAAAATTCCCCACGCATTGTGCGTTCCCTTCCCTGTAAAATTGGGGGATCCGACATTTCTGATGAAATGGTATTGAAAGCTCGAAGAAATTTAAGAGGCTTTTCCTTTGGACGCTTCATCGAGATTAAATCGAACGACTTTGAAGAGGTTCCTTCGGGTGATTCGGTACAATTCATCCTCACCAACCCACCGTACGACGAACGAATGGAAATAACCGATGATTCCCTTTATCAACGACTGGGAACTTGGATGAAACATAAGCAACAGGGTGTTACAACTTGGATTATCAGCAGCAATAAAGAAGGGTTCCATGCCATTGGCTTGAAACCCTCCAAAAAAATTGAAGTCTTTAACGGGGATTTAAAATGCAGTTTCCGCCGTTACGACACCTATGATTCTTTGACTAGCGCTCGCTGATTGGAACGTAATTTCGGGTAGTTGCCCCAACGTAAATTTGACGTGGGCGTCCGATGGGTTCTTTATTTTCCGTCATTTCTTTCCACTGCGCGATCCATCCTGGTAAGCGGCCCAATGCAAACATTACCGTGAACATATCGGTTGGGATATCGATCGCTTTGTAGATGATCCCTGAATAAAAATCAACGTTCGGATACAAATTACGTGCTTTGAAATATTCATCCTCCAAAGCCACTTTTTCCAATTTCTTCGCAATGTCCAACAAGGGATCGTTCACCCCTAATTTGGAGAGCACGTCGTCGCAAGCCTTTTTAATGATGGTAGCTCGCGGGTCGAAATTTTTGTAAACACGATGTCCGAAGCCCATTAAGCGGAAGGGATCTTCTTTGTCTTTTGCTTTTGCAACCCACTTGTCCACATCTCCACCGTCTGCAGCGATTTGCTCTAACATTTCTATCACTTCTTGGTTAGCTCCACCGTGTAAGGGACCCCACAGGGCAGAAATACCGGCTGAAACCGTTGAATACAGGTTAGCATTCGATGAACCAACAATTCGAACCGTAGAAGTAGAACAATTTTGTTCGTGATCTGCATGTAGAATTAACAAGGTATTCAAGGCTGAAACAATCACCGGATCAACGGAATAATCTTCCGTTGGCATGGCGAACATCATGTACAAGAAATTCTTTACATAATCGTAATCGTTTCTTGGATACATGAACGGATGGCTCGTTGAGTTTTTGTACGACCAAGCCGCAAGGGTGGGCAATTTGGCAATCAAACGGTGAACGGTAAGATTCTTTTTCTCAGCACTACGGTTCGGGTCAAGGGACTCAGGATAAAATGTTGAGAGCGATGAAATCATAGAGGAAAGAACTCCCATTGGGTGAGCTTTCGCTGGATATGCCTCAAAGAATCGCTTCATATCCTCATGAACCAAAGTGTGCTTTTTGATGCTGTTTTCTAAAGCATCCAATTCACTTTGTTTTGGTAAATCACCGTAAATCAATAAATAGGCAACTTCCAAGAAAGAAGCTTTTGCGGCCAATTGTTCGATGGGATAACCTCGGTAATGTAGAATCCCTTCTTCGCCGTCCAAAAAAGTAATGGCACTTTTGGTTGCCCCCGTATTCTTGTAACCGGTATCTAGGGTTACATAGCCTGATAGATCCCTCAATTTGGAGATATCAATCGCTTTTTCATTTTCTGTTCCTACAACTACGGGAAGTTCGTATACTTTTCCGTCTAATTCAATTTTGGCGGTATCGCTCATGGGTTATTTTTCTAGTTCAAAAATTTGTCCGCCTAATTTAGTGAAGAAATTTGGGATGTTCCTACAATTTAAAGTAAAAGCATAACTTTTTTTTTCTTAGCCTTCGAAGCTTATTACAAATTCTTCAAAATATAATCGTACATCATTGAAAATAAGTGATTTCGAGTATTTCCACCGTAAATTCCATGATTTTTATTCGGATAGGCAAAAAAGTCAAACTGCTTATTCGCTTTAACCAAGGCTGTAACCATGTCGGCACTGTTTTGAAAATGCACGTTGTCGTCCGCCATTCCGTGAATCAAGAGAAACTTGCCTTTCAACTTATCTACGTGATTGATCGGAGAATTATCGTCGTATCCCGTAGGATTCTCTTTCGGAGTTCGCATGAATCGCTCCGTGTAAATATTGTCGTAATACCTCCAATTCGTCACGGGAGCTACTGCAATGCCCATTTTGAAGACGTCTGCACCTTTGGTCATCGCTAAGGAGGACATGAATCCACCGTAACTCCAACCCATAATACCTATACGATTCGCATCAACATAAGATAGCTTTTGAAAAGATTTCGCGGCACCGATAAAATCCTCCACTTCTAACTTACCCAACTGCAAATAGGACGGATCGAGCCGCGAGCCCTCGTTGAGCGAGCCGTAGGACACCGCCTCATGCCACGCTGCGGTGACCTCTTCCTCGAGTGCCTGCACGAGCGCCGCATGACGAGTCTCGTCCCATTCACCGAGCGCAATGAGGTGAGCC
>JBJTXE010000399.1:0-13226 GCA_046082075.1 Bacteroidota bacterium | reverse complement strand
TCGACAAGCTACCGTGGATGCTATAGTCCTTACCACGATACTTATAATTTAGGTTAAAAGATCGACCGCCTGTTGCTTCGAAATACAGGTTCGTTCCGCAAAGCCCTGAGTCAGCTAGTTGATTGGTGATGATGGAATAAGGAGTAAATCCGTATAAATTTTCGGTAATTAATTTTCCGTCGTTGAAGGAAAAGGTATGAAGGCTTAAATTCTGAATGGCATTATGGAACAATACGGGAGATTTCAATAATTCAACATCTTCGGACAGGCTGTGTTGCTGTGACATTACAGAGGCCTCTCCTAGAATTTGTTGTGTTCTGTTTTCTTGAATGATTTGTAGAACTGCCTGCGATTCATAAACAGGTTTAGAATACCGTAGGTAAATAAATACACCAACCAGTATGACAGCAAAGATGATGAGCGGTTTGTACCAATGACGAACCAACACATTTCGTAGAATGATTGGATTGAAGGAATCATTGATGCTTAGGCTCGATTTACTCATGGGATAAAGCGTAAAATGATGGAGACAAGGGCTAAACCAGCGGTTGAAAGATTCAGCCAAGGATTGATTTCTTCCAACGCACTCTGGACTTTTCTGGGATAATAATTGACCACGATAATGTCATGGTTTCGTACGTAAATTTCTGCCGCCGTAATATGTTGAATCGAGGAAAGATCAAAACGGTAGGTTTTGGTTTCGTTGTTTATTTTTCGAAGCAAGAATACCTCCGTTGATTTTGTATTTTCCTTCAAACCTCCCCCTAATGCAACTACCTCCAATATACTGGTATTTTGATGCGTAAGGGAAACAACCTTGCCTTCTCCCTTACCGGAAAATAAGACCACCCGTTCCATTTCTAAACGCACCTGAACATAAGGTTCCTTGATATAATTCTGCAGCGATACTTCTAAAGCACTTTTAACTTCATCAACCGTCTTTCCTCTTACCTCGATTTTTCCTATTAAAGGTAAATTCACCAAGCCGTTTTCATCAACCACATAGGTTTGATTCATCGGTGTGCTGTTGGGCTTCTCATCCCCTTTTCCTATGATTTTTTGTTCACCTCGATTTGCGTAAAATTCAACGCTCAAAATATCACCAGGCACCAACCGAGCATATTCATTACGAGGCATGATGGAATCAAGCTTCAAGGGCGAGCCGTCCTCGTAAAATAATATCCGATTCGAATTGATGGTTTTACACGAAAACAACAGCATTCCAAAAAGGAACAACAGCATGATCGACTTCCATCTACCCATTGGTTAAAAGTTTTTTATACATTTCGTCCATGTTTCGAATCAGTTCCGTGTAGGAAAAATGTTGTTTAGCAAAGGTATGTGCATTTTTCGACATTTGAATTCTTTGTTCGATGTCCTTCGATAAAAAATCTATTTTTTCGGCCAATTCCATTGGGTCAAAAGAATGCATAAGCAAGCCTGTTTTTCCATCAATCATTGTATTTTCTACACCACCAACTCGCGTGCTGATGACAGGAATTCCTGAGGCCTGTGCTTCAATGAGGGTCACTGGAGTTCCTTCGTTTAGGGATGTTAAACAGATTAGATCCATGGCAGAATAAAAGTCTTCCATCGGGAAGATCCATGAGGTGAATTCTACGTATTGGGCAATTCCTAGTTCGTCGGCAAGGCCCCGTAATTCCTGCATTAATTCGCCGTCACCAACGATAAAAAATCGATATTTCTCGGAGGATGTTGCAACAAGCATGGCTGCCGCTTGAAGGAACATTTGCTGGTTTTTAATGGCAGTAAGCCGTCCTACGATTCCAACTGCAACCCAATCTTTTGCGAGCTTAAATCGCTCTCGCGCCTCGATACGATGGGCATCGTTTGGGTAAAAACGAGCTAAATCAAAGCCCAAGGGTATTACATGTGTTTTCGTAGCACTTACAATGGTGAATTTTTGGGTTATGGCATCTTTTTGAGCCTCGGAAATGGTAATAATTGCGTTTGACCTTCGCGCAAGAAATCGTTCAACTTGTCGGATTATTTTTGTTTTGAAGGGGCTAAAATATCCTTCGAATACATGACCATGGTAGGTATGCACAATAACAGGTACCCCAGCGGTCATGGCAGCAAGTCGACCAAGCAAGCCAGCCTTCGAAGCATGGGTATGAACAATGTGGGGTTTGAATTGACGAATTATTTTGCGCAAGGCGAAAAAAGCAGTCATATCGTTGCGCACACTTACTTCTCTCGAAAGCGATGGAATCAAAAGTGCTTCTATGCCTAATTGATCGATAATTATTTGAGCATCTGCTTCACTGGCGGTAGCTTTTCCACCGATCAATTTAGTGGTATATTCCTCCGGAAGATACTTCGTTAGTAAGGCTACGTTCCAAACTGGTCCACCTACATTGAAACGGTTCAAGATTCGTAGCACCCGAATTTTGTCTGGAAATTCTTTTTTCATTCAACTGTTGAAAAAAATAAATGCGGTATTCAATTGAACTAACTTATTTTACAAAATTTGTCTACGATGAAAGTTGTCATAGGTTTCGCTTGGTTTTGTTGGTTGTGGTGTGGAAACCAAAGTTGGGGTCAAAATCTATCCGAATTGCTGATGGAATATCTGAATGATCCGTCTATTGCTAAGGCTCAAAACAGCATCTTGGCCATTGATACACATTCAGGGGACACCCTCCTTAATTTTCAAAGCAATTTGGCCTTGACAACCGCTTCCACAACCAAGGTTTTTTCTACGGCTATGGCCTTGGAGCTGCTCGGAGCGGATTACCGTTTTTCAACCGAATGTTACATGGATGGAAACGTGAAAGACAGCGTTTTAAAAGGTAATATTTGGATTCGGGGCTTAGGGGATGTGACCTTTGGTAGTCGTTTTTTTAACGCAGAAGGGGAGGAAGGAAACTTACTCCAAGAAATTGTGTTGGAGTTGAAACAACAAGGAATTCGGCAAATTGATGGTTCCATTTTCGTCGATGGTTCGGCATTTGGCTATGAGGGAACACCACAAGGATGGTCCGCATGGGATGCGGGCAATTACTACGGTGCTTTTCCTGCAGGCATAAATTATTACGATAACGCAGTAAATTACTATTTTTCGACAGGAAAGCCCGGTCGGAAGGCTCACTTTATTGGTACCTATCCCAAGCAGACTCAGTTGGAATTACAATGCCAAATCCTCAGCGCAAAGGTTCGAGGGGATAATTCCAATTTACAAGGAGAAGCGTATCGACAAACAAGGTTGGCTACAGGAAAACTTCCAGCATATGAATCGAGTTTTAAGGTGAGGGGTTCGGTAGCAGATCCCGAATTGAATTTTGCGGACGCACTCTCGGATGCTTGTGCAGCAGGAGGCCTGTCGCTTAAAAAAGGAGTTTTCTGTCTTCGAACATCCGGAATTTCAATTCCCGACTACGACGGTTTGAATAGGATATTGAAATTGGAAGGGCGAACGGTTGGTGAAATCGTACAATGGACCAATGGTAAAAGTGTTAATTTTTTTGCGGAAGGCTTATTAAATGGAGTTGCGTATCAATATACCGGTTGTGGAACCAATAGCAACGGACTTAAAATCTATAAGCAATATCTTGCAACGCGCATGGACACCACGAATTTACGTTTGTTCGACGGCAGCGGTTTATCGCGTGATAATAGAATATCAGCCGCTCATCTTTGCGGAATATTAACCTATGTTTTTAAATCCGACATAGGTCAAGGTTTCAAAGCGTCTTTGCCCGTTGCTGGAAAGTCGGGGACGATTAAAGACTTGTGTGTTGGGCAAGCAGGTGAAAACAGGGTTTATGCCAAAAGCGGTACAATGACAGGGATTAAATCCTACGCAGGATATGTTTTTACTGTATCGGGAAAGACCGTAGTTTTTTCGATCATTTCAAGCGGCTATACCTGTAGTCAAAGCCATGTCAAAAGTAAAATGCAGGTATTACTGAACGCTTTATCGTCACTTTAACGTCGCAGCTCTAGGTCAAATATTTCGCTCCAAAACGTTGAATAGGAAATTCCTGCCTCTTGTAACATTTTAGGAACAATACTTTCGTTTGAAAATCCAGGGGTGGTGTTGACCTCAATCACATAAGGAGTCGAATCTACTAGCATGAAATCGATTCGAGCTATTGATTTTAAGTTTAAAAGTTCATAAATGCGCCGTGATTGTGCTTGAATTTTGTGTGTAGCCTCGGAAGAAATTCTTGCAGGAGTAATTTCTTGAGATTTTCCCTGATACTTTGCCTCATAATCAAAGTACTCGTTTTCCGATACTATTTCTGTCAAGGGAAGGGCTTGAATTCCTTTTACGTTCCTGTAGACTCCGCATGTCACCTCAACTCCTTTTAGAAAGGATTCTATGACAACGGTTGACCCCTCGGTAAATGCTTTTTCCAAAGCGAGTTCTAAGTCTTCTGTGCGTTTTACTTTGGATATTCCGTAGCTTGAACCAGAATTTGTGGGTTTAACAAAAAGCGGAAGACCAAGTTCTTGGACAACTGCCAAAGGATTAATTTCGGTCTCTTGGGTGGTAAATATGGATTTGGCAACAGGAATTTCAAAAGATTTTAAAAACTGATTGCAGTACCATTTGTCGAAGGAAAGGGCAGAGGCTAAAGGATTCGAATTAATGTAGGAAATGCCATACATATCTAAGTAGGCTTGTATTTTACCGTTTTCTCCGGGGTCACCATGGGTATAGATTAATGCTCCGTCCAAGGCGATGCTTGTTTCTTGGATAACAGCTGAGGCACTGTTTAAGTCAAAAACACCCTTTTTTCCATCCATTTCTGTAAACCAACCTTCACGAGTAACCTTAATAACAACTGCGCGGTAATTGGAGGGGAAATGTGCTAAAATTGTAGAGGCACTTTTCATAGAAATCTCAAATTCAGAAGAAAATCCTCCGCAAAAAACTCCGATTGTTTTCATGAAACTAAGGTAAGGCTTGCCTACGTAGTAAATGAAGATTTGGGTAATAATTATGAATGATGGGTTGTTAATTCAAATCCGAATTATTGCTTAATTTCGTCCATGCGCTTGTTTTATTTTTATTTGTGGGTAGTGTTTCAGTATTCCCTCCGATTGTATTTTCGCAAAGTTTACCAACGTAATAAAAGTTCTTATGCTTTTGGTCGTACCATTTTTGTAAGCAACCATCAAGGTTCTTTTATGGACCCTTTGTTAATCGCATCGCTTCGTAAACCAATTGTTTATTTTATGGTACGCGCCGATGTATTTAACCGTTTTACCCAACGAATTTTTTGGTCAGCCCATATGTTGCCTATTTATCGACAACGAGATGGGGGAGAAACCATTGAAAAAAATCAGGCAGTTTTTGAGAAAACGGATCGCTTGCTGCAACAAAGGCGCAACATTTTGATTTTTGGGGAAGGGTTCACCCATGACCGCATACAACGACGTTTGCATCCCATCAAAAAAGGTCCTGCAAGAATTGGCTTTTCTGCGCTCGAGGCTGATCATTGGAGGCAGCCGATCTATTTACAAGGGTTGGGAATTAATTATGCAGACTTTAACCTGAGAAGGAGCGATGTTTTGGTGGATGCGGGTGAGATGATTTGTTTGAACGATTACCAGGAAGCATACCGTGAAGATCCAGCCAAAACCATTACGGAAGTTACGCATTTGCTGGATACAAGTATGAGAACCCTGATTCCAGATGTGAATGATCCCGAAGCATCCGATTTTCACGAAGATATCATGATGCTCACCCGAAAAGGGATTCATCCAACCTGCTATGACGATTCATGTCCGTTTGAACATCGTTGGAGTTATGCTCTGCAACTCGCAAAATGGATGAATGAAAATACCCTGGAATTAAACCCGGATTTGGTAGAGTTAAAGCAAGAAATACTCGATTATAAAAAGGCTTTAGAGTCCTTGGGTGTTACCGAAAACGAGCGTTACCTGAAAGAAAACCACCCAGGTGTTTCCATTGCAACATTGTTCAAATCGAGCTTATTGTTTCCATTTGCACTGTTAGGATTCGTGCATGCAGCACTTCCAATTCATGCTATCAAATGGTGGGTTGAGAAATCCTTTAAACGGCCTGTTTATTACGGTTCAACAAAAATGGTCATAGCCACTTTTATCGTTCCGCTGTTGAATTTACCATGCTTGTTCCTACTTCCTTCGTACCTGCCTTTTGAAAACCCTATAAATTGGATGGTTAGCGCGCTGTATTTTTTAAGCATTGGTCTCTTTTCTCTGGCTTATTTGCTCGTACTTGATGCTTGTAAAAAGGCTTTTCGTAGGGGCAAGCTTGGTCGAACAGATTTAACTGCTTTTAATGTTCAAAACGCGCAAATTCGCTCGAAAATCCAAGAGAAAATTCCTGTGGCATGAGCTTGAATCTTCCGCACGATTGGTTCAAGTTTTTAAAGAAGGATCTTGATGATATGAAGTTTTCTGAGCTTGAAAGGCGCATGGCTCAGGTCTATAGGGATAACCCACATGGAGTTTTTCCGCCGATGCCCTTGGTCTTTAGTGCTTTTCATAATATTCCACCAAAGGCGATACGCTTAGTAATTTTAGGGCAAGATCCATATCCCACCAGAGGACATGCTCATGGATTGGCCTTTTCAGTACAACCAGATGTTGTGCCTCTCCCCAAAAGTTTAAAGAATATTTTTAAAGAGTTACAGGATGATGTTGGCTTGGAGTTACCATTAAATGGAAATTTGAACCGATGGAGGGATCAAGGGGTCTTGCTTTTGAATGCTGTATTAACGATTCAGGAAGGTCAGCCAGGATCTCATAACGACCTAGGTTGGGAAGCTTTTAGTGATGCTGTGATTCATCGACTTAGTCGAGAACAGGACCATTTAGTTTTTTTATTGTGGGGCGCCAAGGCGCAGCAAAAGTCGGAATTAATAGATGCTACGAAACATCTGATTTTAGGCGCACCTCATCCCTCACCGTTGTCTGCATACCGTGGTTTTTTCGGATGCCGCCATTTCAGCAAGGCCAATGAATTTCTGGCTTCAAAACAACGGCCAACGATTGCTTGGTAGCTTTTCATTATCTTTGCACTCGATGTTAAAAAACGACCTTTATTTGCGGGCCCACCGAGGAGAAAACCTAGAGCGCTATCCTGTTTGGTTAATGCGTCAAGCAGGAAGAATTCTGCCGGAATATCGAGCCTTACGGGCGAAGTTAAGCGGATTCAAAGAATTGGTAGAAACCCCCGAATTAGCAGCCGAAGTAACCATTCAGCCAGTAGACCGACTGGACGTCGATGCAGCCATCTTGTTTTCCGATATCTTGGTAGTTCCTGATGCCATGGGACTTACTTATGAGATGGTAGAGCAGCGCGGTCCTTACTTTCCTGAAACCGTTCGATCCGAGGTCGATCTGTGTAAATTGGATGAAAATGCGGATGTAAAAGATCGCTTGTCTTATGTCTTTGATGCTATACGTTTAACGAAAAGAGGACTTGATAATAGGGTTCCATTGATTGGATTTGCCGGGGCTCCTTGGACTATCTTCTGTTACATGGTTGAAGGGAAAGGGTCAAAAACCTTTTCCGAGGCCAAAAAGTTATTATACACCAATCCTACTTTGGCACATGAATTGCTCAATCGCATAACCGATTTTACCATTGAGTACATGAAAGAACAAGTTAAGGCCGGTGTAGATGCTTTGCAACTCTTCGATTCCTGGGCTGGGATTTTAGGGAGGGAACAGTACGCTGAATTTGGCTTGAAATATATTCGAAAAATTTCACAAGCGCTCGAAGGATTTCCTTTTACCGTATTTTCCAAAGGAGCACTCGCATCTTTACCAGATATGCTCGACCTTTCCTGCACTGCAATAGGGTTGGATTGGAACATGGATGTTCAATATGCCCGAAACTTGGTGCAAGAAACCAAAACGCTGCAAGGTAACTTGGACCCATGTTTGTTGTATGCCGATAAAAAAACCATAGAATGGGAAACAAAAAAGTTATTAAATTCCTTTAAAAGTTCGAGACATATTGTAAATTTGGGACACGGTGTATACCCAGATGTGAATTACGAACACGTAAAAGTTTTAATTAATACCGTTAAAAATTATGAAACAAAGTATGCTTAGTTGGGGCTTAATGCTCACGTCATTGGCTCTTGGAGCTTCTTTCTTCGCTCAAAAGAAAGGAGATAAATCGGCAAAATTTTTAAATTATACGTTTGATAAATTATCCAGCAACGATGCAGAAGTATCGGAGCCGGGTCAAATTGGTTTATTGAAAGGATTAATGCCCTCTTCTCAATTTCCAGCAGATGCGTTTTTGGGTGCCGGAGATTTTGGAATTGGTGCCAATATCTACGGGTATGCAAAACCAAAGGCATTTGCTGACGAAAAATTTGAAGGGGACGATGCCAATTTATTTCGCTACGGTGACCAAAACCTTGGATATGCAGGAATTGTGACTTACAAGCAAGGAAAATTAGCCAAAGAGCGTTCTTACATTACGATTCCATTTACGGATGAAACAGGAAAGAAACCCATCAAAATGACTGCGGGTAAAATGTACTGCATTGAAATGAGTGTTTCGCTTGCTGAGGCTTCCAAATTCTCTTCCAATAACATTGGGATGATGTTCGTTAAAAATGTTGCCGATTATCAAACAGATAACATTGAAGAGCCTTCGGGGCCATTTTATGACGATAATGCAAGTGGAAGGGTTATTTACAATACGAAGAATCGAGTGTACAATGCTTATGGAGGTTGGGATAAGGTCTGTAATGTCTACAAAGCAAAAGGCGATGAATCAGGAATTGTTATTGGAAACTTTGCAATGAATGATAAAACGAAATACGAGGTGAATAAGAAAATCGATCCCAAGAAAATGGAAAGGGATGGTGAGGAACTTGCAGCCGTTCCTGCTATGTTACCGATGGCCTACTACTACATCGATAATGTACGGATCAAAGAAGTGGATTCCAAAGAAAAATGTTACTGTATTAAACGTGATACAACCTCAATGATTCAATTATCGCGTACTGTTATTACCAAGGATTTAATTATTTCCGAAAAACTGTCAGAGGTTCAAAACATCGAAGCTCAAGTTATTTATTATGCGCAAGGAGAAGCTAAGCCGGATGAGACGGGTAAAGATATCATTGAGTTGTTGGGGAATTTTATGAAAGAGAACGAAGGTGTTTCGGTGGAGTTGTTTGCGCACAACGACCGCGCTGAAGATTCGATTGCCCTTGAAAACTTGGATGATGAGGACATTGTGGCTCAGTTCAACAATCTATCGCAACAGCGTTTTGATTACATAAAAGAACGTCTGACTGAAAAGTACGGAATTTCAGCCTCGAGAATTTTAGGAATGCCCAAGGGTGCTGACGAAGATAATTCAAAAGAAACTCCAAAAGATGCGGACGATGATATGAAATTTGCATACAACCGTCGTGTTACCTTCGTGATTAAATAGTTTAGACAAGTTATCAATGGGAAAGCCACCTTCACAGGTGGCTTTTTTATGGATAAAACTTTTTTAATTCTTGATAAAGACGATGGGTTGGCAGTCCCATTACATTCGTATAGGAGCCGCGGATTTCAAGTACTCCAATTAATCCGATCCAATCTTGGATTCCATAGGCGCCCGCTCGATCGCAACAGACGTTCGCATTAAGATAATGATCGATGTTTTCTGGTGTTAAGGTATCAAAGGTAATAACGGTGCGATCCGAAAAGGTAATTATTTGGTCTTGATAGCACAAACATACGCCGGTAATGACGGTGTTATCACGTCCAGATAAGGACTCCAACATGCTGCGTGCCTCTTCTCGATCTCTAGGCTTACCTAGTACCTGGTTGTCTAAAAAGACCAAGGTATCGGCACAAATCAAAAGTTCATCCTTAGCAAGTACTTTTTTAAGCGCTAACATTTTGCGTTGAGAAATGGCTTCCGGAAGTTGATGCCATGGTAAGGTGATGTCGATTTTTTCGTCAACATCCGCGACCCTTTGCTCAAATACAAATCCCATTTGGGTTAGTAATTCTACCCTGCGTGGAGAATTTGAACCAAGTACTAGTTTCATATAAAAAATAAAGAAATCACCCCCGTTAACATGCTGATTTTTAAAAGGAGCGACAATACATTAGATGGAATATTCCACAAAAATAGTAGGGTAACCAAGGCAGATAGCAATACCGCAGTTGATAAAGGAACAAGAAATAATGGCTGATGGTTGGGTAAATAATAAGCGATAAAACCGAAATAAAGCAACAATGTAATTCCACATGAAACGGTAACGAACATTTTAGCGCGCTTTGCGCCCAAAACTAATGGTATCGATTGAACATTTACCAATTGGTCACCTTCCATGTCTTGCATGTCTTTTATTATTTCACGAGAAACGGTGAGGAGAAATGCGAAAGCGGTAAAAAATACCACCATTGCTTTATGTTCTAAACGGACATCAAGTATGGTCAAATACGCCCAAGATATTAAGGGTATTAGGGCAACTAAGAATGCAATTACGATATTCGACCAAAAGAAGACCTTTTTTAAATAGACACTGTAGGACCAAAGGAGGGTAGAGGAAAGGAGGTGTATGAAAAGAAAAAACCATGAATGAAGGTAAAATCCTAAAAATATTGAAATACCAACCGCCATGGCATTGAATCCCCAATGGATGATTATGGCCCAGCGTTTTTTGAGATGCTTACCGATGACAATTTTATCTGGGCGGTTTAAACGATCAGAGCGGAGGTCAAAATAATCGTTGATGGAATTTCCTGCCGCAGCAATCAAAACGGTCGAAAGAATAAACAACCAGAAAGCCATTTGCCCTTCAATCTTAAGCGGTTCAGACAACATCGCTTGTTGAACCCCAAGCATCGTTAAAGCAATAATCAGCAGGTTCTGAAACCTTATGAGTCGTAGGAATGCCACTAGTTTAGAATTTTGTATACGGTTCTTCGGTTCTTTTGATGTGCCTTTTCTTTGTCTTGTTCCGGAAGCAAGGCAATTTCTTTGTCGCTTATCATAGGGGAGGATTCTCCATAGCCTTTATAACTTAATCGAAGAGGTGCAATGCCCTCCGTTTGAATTAAGTAATCGTAAACAGCTTTGGCGCGTTCCGAGGACAATTTCAAGTTATCCGCCGCATCCCCTCGTGTATCCGTATGTCCTCCTAATTCTATTTTTAAACTCGAGTTTTCTCGGAGAAAATTTGCTAAATTATTTAATTCTACAAACGATTCTTTGCGAAGTTTGGCGCTGTTGAGATCGAAATAAATGTTTTGAAGAATATTCTCTTTTCCACTCCCAATGGGATTCATTGGAATATCCAAGTGGTAGGTAGTTTGATTTTCCCCATAGGTTAAATCGAAGCCGAGTGAGGTTGGTGCGTATCCGTTAATTGAAACGTTGATAACGTATTGTCGGTTACTTGGTAAGGGAACAGCAAACGTTCCAGTTTGTGGATCGGCATCGCTGATGATAACCTCCTCACCAGTTGCGATGTCTTTTAAGGTAAAATGCCCTCCAAGTGGAGCAAGTGTAACGGCGTCGAATACTTTTCCATCAAAATAATAGGTAGTAGTGGGTTGGAGATTTTTCGGCAATTCAAAGAGGTAAATATCCAGGTCACCAAAACCTCCAGCTCGGTCTGAGGCAAAAAAAGCGATGTTACCTTGAGCAGCAACAATTAAGGAATTTTCATCGTTCAACGTATTAATTGGGTATCCTAAATTCTTGGGCTTTGACCATTTTGCATCAGCTCCTAATTGGCTCACATAAAGATCAGATCCCCCGAGTCCAACATGGCCTCTTGAGGCAAAGTACAGGGTTTTACCATCGGGGTGAATGTGCACAGATTCCTCCGCATATGGGGTATTGATAATATCGGGTAATCTTTCTGCAGGCATCCATTTTCCATTTTCACCCAAGTGGCTCACGTAAATATCGCTGTTGCGATAATCCGCTCCTTTTCCACGAAGCCCACGGATAAAATAAAGGGTTTTACCATCTGCCGATAAACTCGGTTGTGTTTCCCAATGGTAGGTGTTAATGTCTCCCGGGATATTGAGAGGGTTACGCCATTTATCCCCAATGCGTTCAGTGTAATACAAATCACAACTCCCTTTTCCTTTGCGGTTATCACCGTAATCTCCATTTTCATCGGAGCAGGCCACAAATACGAGCCCTCTTCCATTCGCAGAAACGGTTGGAGCACCTTCGTTTCGTTCTGTATTCACGTTATTCGGCATTGGAAAGGCTTTTTCCCAAATACTACCCGTGTAGAGGGAAGTGAAAAAATCTTCCTGAATATCGTTGTTTCCGTAAGGCAGCGCCCTCGTGAATAAGAGCTGTTTTCCATCAACGGTTAGGGATGGATAGTACTCGGCATAAACGGTATTAATGCCCGGTCCTGCGTTGATGGGTTCAAAAGGAACAGGGTTTTTAATGGCATCTATCGAAAAAATAGCACTTTCGTAAATGAGTTTTCCCAATTTTAGGTAATCGCTGTTCGCGTTTGGATTTTTGAGAAATCGTTGGATATATTGCAATGATTTAGCGTAATCTCCTCGATCAAGGTAAAGGTCGCCTAATTGATAAAACGTCATTCCGGTTCTAGAATGTTCCGGATTAATTCGAAGGGCATTTTCATAATCCGCTATTGCCTCGGTTTTGTTGCGAACATTGAGATGAAATTCAGCGCGCAATAGGTAAGCCTCCCAAAAGTTGGGATCTTTTAACAGGCACTTATCCAATAGTTGAATGGCTGAATTGAAATTGGGATAGCCGGTTTTTGGATCGATTTGTTGCGAAGGAACAACTTGTGCCTCTTTAAAGAGTTTAATAGCTTTTTTGCTTTTACTGGAATATTGTCCGTTGACGGATAGGCTACAAACGATCAATAAGAACAGGAATAGAATTTCTTTCATCAGGGAATGTCAAGGTATTTGTGGGTCTGTAACGAGAGTTTCCACCGCGGGTTACGGTGGATGAATGAAATAATGTCTTCTTGTAAAACGGATCGTTTGCTCCACTCAGGTTGAAGATAGAGCAGGCAAGATTTGGAAACTCTTTCTGCATGTTGTTGAGCCCAAGCAAGGTCGGATGGATGGTATATAACCACTTTGAGTTCGTCTGCTTTAATATACGCTTCGTCACACGGTGCTTTGAATTTTTTTGGAGAAAACGTATACCAATCTACCTCGCCCTGTAATGGGTAGCATCCCGACGTTTCGATGGCCACGTATTTGTTTTGTTGATGGAGCAC
>JBJTXE010000398.1:0-4371 GCA_046082075.1 Bacteroidota bacterium | reverse complement strand
CCAATGCAACCCTGCTTCCACTCAAAACCTGGAGGATATAAAGTACTCGATTTATCCTAATCCTTCCTCAGGTACATTTTATATTAACAATGCTACCGCGGTCAAAAGGCTTCAAGTTTTGGATGTTTTCGGAAAAACGATTCTAACCAGGGAAGTTCAAAAACAAAAAGTAATTTCCGTAGATATCGATGAGCCAAGGGGCGTGTATTTTATTAAAATTACCACCAAAGACGGTCACACCGAAACTCGAAAAATCATTATTCGATAACTAAATTCCCGCTTAGGCGGGTTTTTTTTTTGCTATGCGCATACTCATTCTTTTAACAATTGGATTGTTTGGTTCCACCTTACTTGCCCAAAAAGGCCAATTAACCGGGGTTATTTCCGAAGGAGCCTCCGGGCAAACCGTTGGAGGGGCCAAAATCGAAGTTAAATCTAGAAATACGGGCGCCGTAGTTAATCGCTTGCTCTCCGAAAACAACGGTTCTTACGCGGTTCAAAACCTTCCCTATGGCGATTATCGCATAACGGTTACGATGATTTCATTCGATACCGTTGTGCGAGACTTTAAATTGAATAGAGCAGAATTAGTCCTTAACCTCAACATGGCCGGAAGTCTGGAATTTGATGAAGTCAGGGTTATTGGAAACATCGTAAAAGACGGCCCTGTTCCCATTGCCGTTACGAAAATAAGCACCCAAAAAATTCAAGAAGAATTAGGTTCAAGGGATTTGCCGATGTTGTTAAATGGAACAGCAGGCGTATATGCCACTCAATCAGGCGGAGGTGACGGCGATGCACGCATCAATGTTCGGGGATTCGACCAGCGAAACGTGGGGGTAATGATCGACGGAGTTCCCGTAAACGACATGGAAAACGGTTGGGTTTATTGGTCGAATTGGTTTGGACTGGATGCCATCACTTCTACCATGCAAGTTCAACGAGGATTGGGTGCCACGAAGATTGCGATGCCCTCTATTGGCGGAACTATCAATATCATTACCCAAGGAATTGGCAACAAAAAAGGCGGAAGTTTAAAGCAGGAGTACGGAACCGGCAACATGATGCGAACGACAGCATCCTACAACACGGGTATTTTGAAAGGAGGATGGGGATTAACCGCGGCACTCTCCTACAAAAAAGCAACAGGGTGGGTAGAAGGAACACCTAGCCAAGGATTTTTCGGTTATCTAAAAGTGTCGAAACAATTTGAAAAACATTTACTCACACTTTCCGCGTTTGCTGCTCCTCAACAACACGGACAGCGGTCGTTTAGGCAACCCATCCAATATTGGAGCGAGGAAGAAGCACGGAAGAATGGTGCCACGATCGACACGAATGCGATTTTCAGCGATATGGGCCTACGCTACAACCAGCATTGGGGTTATAGAACCGTCAACGGAAAGCAAGAAGTCGTTTCTGAACGCTTGAACTATTACAATAAACCGCAATTTACCCTGAAGGATTTTTGGAAAATCAGTAAGAAATTGTCCATTTCGAACCTTGCTTATGCCTCCATTGGGCGTGGTGGAGGAACGGCGTTATACAACTCATCGGCAATCATTCGAGATTCCAACAATTTGATTGATTGGGACACTATGGCTTATTTTAACCAAAACAACCCGCTATTTGGTACGCCGAACATTGACGCCCAATATTCTCCTACCGAAATTAAAAGTTCGCAAATCCTGTTATCTAGCGTGAACAACCACTTTTGGGTAGGTTACTTGGGCCAAGCGAACTATCAAATAAACGAGCGTTTAGCCTTTGCGGGAGGATTGGACGCACGTTATTACCGCGGTTCGCATTACCAAGAAGTGAAGGATCTACTCGGTGGCGACTACTACATCGATTTATCGGATAAAAATGCGGCAAGTCCCATGAAGCGTGTGGGAGATAAAATCGCGAAGAATCTGTTCAATTCTGACCGAGATGGATTGGTAACATGGCTCGGTACCTTTGGGCAGTTGGAATACGAAGGAAAAAAGATCAACGCTTTTGTGAATGTTTCCGGCATTGTTAACGGCTACCAAGGCATTGACTATTTTCAAAAACGCGAATTAAACCTTGGTGATACCGTTTTGCAATTCGGTTACGGAGATACGCTCACCTACCAAGGACAAACCTACCATAGCCAATCCGATGGTGTTGACTATGTGAGAACCCCTTGGAAGTACATTCCCGGTTTCACCTTCAAAACGGGGGCTAGCTATTCTTTTCTGGACAATGCCAGTGTATTCGTTAATTTGGGATACTTGAACCGAACTCCGATGTTTTCGAACGTAATTGACAACAATTACAATAAATTGTTTGGAGAACTGGCCAATGAAAAAGTACTGGCCTCGGAACTAGGGATTAACTACGCTTACAAGCATTTCGGTGTCAACCTCAACGGATATTTCACCAATTGGAAGAATAAACCTTTTCCATACGGAGTTCAAGTTCCTGATCCAAACGACCCTACCGAGTTCATTCGTGTAAACATCAACGGCATGGACGCCATCCACATGGGAGGAGAAATTGATATCGCATGGGAAATCCACAAAAAAGTTTCCACCGAATTCATGTTTTCTATGGGAGATTGGTTTTGGAATTCTTCTAAAACCATCATCATTCCACAATACGATTCGTTGGAATACACGTTCGATGCTGAAGGGGTTGGGGTAGGCGATGCTGCGCAAACAGCGCTATCAGCAACTGTGAGGTATGAGCCCATTAAAAACCTGTATTTTAAAGGTCAGTTTCAGTATTTCGACCGCTATTTTTCCGACTTCAATCCCTTCTCGCTGCAAGGAGCTAACGGAGGAAGGCAATCTTGGGTCATGCCTTCGTATTCCTTGGTTAATTTTTACGCGGGATACCGGTTCAAAATTGGCGAGGACGCTTTAAACCTTTCCGCCAACGTCATTAACTTATTGAACACCGTGTTTATCTCGGACGCCACAAATAACAACAACGGCAACAATCAGAACTTTGATGCTACTTCCGCTTCGGTAATGTTTGGTCAAGGCCTTCGATTTAATGTATCTTTATCCTATCAATTTTAAGTATGAAACGAATTTTTACCCTCCTTGGAATCGCCACTGCCTTCACATTTTCCTCTCAAACCATTCAGCAAGTGCGCAACATGTCCGTTGGAGCAACCGTTACCGTTCGTGGTGTGGTTTCTAACGGCTCTGAACTCGGTGCTATTCGCTACCTGCAAGACGGAACGGCTGGAATTGCCTGCTACGGAAATAACTTGAGCAGCTTGACCACTGGCGATTCAGTTACCGCTACGGGGGTTTTGTTTGACTTCAGCGGATTATTGGAATTGTCTCCCACCAACAGTTTTACCGACCATGGTCCTGTTACTCCAAACGTACCTCAAGTCATACCGATCACCAGCGCGGGTGAGGCATTAGAATCTCAACTGATTCGCATTGAGAACGTAACTTTTGTTCAAAGTGGAAATTTTGCAGGAGGAAACAGCACCGTACAAATCACCAACGGTGCTAATACCTTGGATGTTCGTATTAACGGTTCCACCAACATTGATGGAACCGCAATACCTGCTGGCCCAGTAACCATCACGGGATTGATGGGTCAATTCAACGCGAATTACCAAATCGTACCGCGCAGTTTAGCCGATATCGTTCCTTACGTTGCACCTGCACGCGAAATCAATGTGAAAATCAACGGTACCACCGCATTGAATAATACAACCTATGTCATCGGGAATACCGCCAATAATGTAATCACCATCGAAAACAGCGGGGTGCAAACGCTTACGGTGACAGGAACGTCCATTACAGGTGTCAATGCTGCTGATTACACCACCAACCTGAATGCGACTACCGTTGCAGGCTTGGGATCCGGTAATTTTACCCTAACCTTTGCTCCTACCGGAAACGGAACGCGAACTGCTACGATATCAATTGCCAACGACGACAGCGATGAAAACCCTTACGTCATTATCCTATCGGCCGTTGGTTTGGACAACTTAGCGACAGAGCCTACCACGAATGCGAGCAATCTTTCCTTTTCCAACCTTCAAGCCTATACCTTGACCGGTACCTACAATGCCGGAAACGGTGCGGAGAAATACTTAGTGTTGTGGTCGAAAAACGGACCTGTTTCTGGTACACCTGTGGACGGAACGAGCTACCAGCGAGGAGATATCATCGGAAATGCAAAGGTTGCTTATACCGGAAGTTCAACCACCTTCGTTCCGCGGGGCGTTCGTGCCAATCAACCGTATTATTTTGCCGTATACGCTTTCAATGGTCCAGCCGGATTTGAAAATTATAAAACAACCAGCCCGGCCACAGGAACCACCACGACTACAGGACTCAATATTGGCAATTATTACAATGGAATCAATGCGCAAAG
>JBJTXE010000397.1:0-3307 GCA_046082075.1 Bacteroidota bacterium | reverse complement strand
CATTGTATAATGGGAAGCATTACCCAAGGCCCAAAGCGTTTAAAACGAAAAAAATACGGGGCAAATACGAACCATTCAATAAAGGCCTTAACCAACAAAAGTACGAGCAATGTATCCAGGTTTTGTTCCGCCAATAACTTAGCGACTACCCCAACAAAAGCTAAAGAAATTAGGGATTGTAGGACTCCCAAAAACGTGGCAAAATGATCCTTTACGCGCGTTGTTTTTCCAATCCATCGAAGACGCTGGTTTATAAAACTCAGGGGTCCACGGGTTGTAGGTGACCAAACCGCCAAAGACGTACTCGAAATTAGCCGAACATCGCGATTTGCTTGGCGAAAAGCACGCAACGTAAACATATCGTCCCCGCTGGAAACACTTCTATGCGCCTCCCAGTCATCGACTTGGCGGTACACTTCAAGCTGAAACAACAGGTTTGCTCCACTGCAAATTACAGGACGGAAAATACCATACAATCCGACATTTATAGCATTCATCATGTGCAAATCCACTTCTTGCCATTGATTTATAGGCCTTTCAGCCGTCAGAATTGCTGGTAAAACCCACAAATCTGCCTCTGGGAGTTCTTGAACACTAGCGAAATAGGAGGAATTAAAGGTAACATCGGCGTCCATGGTTAGTACCCATTTGGTGGTCACGAAAGACATTCCAAAACGCAAGGCTTCCTTTTTTCCTTGCTGTCCTTCTTGCAGCGAAATCCATTCCACCGATAATCCTCTGGATTGGGATTCAAAAACGGTTTTACCTTCGTCATCGGAATGGTCGTTGATAAAAATCCACCTCGCCGGCTTTACGTTGGACCTTCGTAAACAGTCCAGTAGCTTTGGTAGATTTTTGGCCTCATTGCGCAATGGGACCAACACCGTAAGCTCATCGAGTGAAACATTACTAGCAGGGTTGGATAGCGCTTTTGAACGATGCTTAAGCCCGCCGTATATCACGACCCAACACAAGAGCCCTGCGTAAAAACTTAAGAATAATGCGACTTCCATCGGAACAAGATGCGTAAAACGGCAAAGATAAGAGGTAAAACCACGTTGAACAACCACGTTAAAAAGGCGGCAATAAACACCGGTTCTTTAGGGTACATGAAGAACGAAAAAACGGCAACGGCAACAGCTTCCCTGATGACTATTTTGCCGAATAAAATACTCGGAGAAAGGGTAATTAAGCCATAACTCAGCATTAACACCCAGGCTTGGTGAACCGTAAACTCTTGACCAAATGTTAGGAGCAGTGCGTGAAATTGTAGGGAAAAAACTAAATATCTTACCCCACTCAAAGCTAACAACGATGCTTTTTGCTGAGAAGACCAATTAAACGTCCCGTTGTAACGTTTAAAAAGCTTGAAAAGTACCTGAGGTTTTACAAAAAATAAAACTGTAGCACCTAAAAAAATAGACCCAAAAATCCATACGGTTTCCGTTGGAATTTCATTCATCAGCAGGCAAGAACCCAAGGTGGCAAAACCCATCGTTACGGAGAATTGGGCTAAACCACCGTACAAACCTGAAATTCCAAAGGCAGCATTGTTCTCCTTTCCCGTAAAACCCATTCTTCCGAACGTAGTGGCAACAATCGAAGGGGTGAAAAAGGAAACGATCAACCCTTGTAAAAAAGCACTCCACAATTCTTCACGAGTTCTGTTGAACCCCTCCATGCTTTTTTTAAAGCGCAACCACTCTAATCCTAAATTCAAGGGAATCAACAGGAATGCGAATCCTAACCACCAAGGTGACTTCACATGAATCGTCGAGAAATGCAACCATTTGAGTTGAACTTGATATACCGCATAACACAGGGTAAGGAGCAAAACTATTCGAATCAAGGAACTCAACCAGGGTTTTAAATGCGTAGTTTTATGGTTGGATTGCATAATCGATGGCTGAAGATAGAATAATTCTTGGAATTGACCCCGGAACCACGGTATTAGGTTATGGGTTAATCCAAGTAAAAGATGGGAAATTAAGTTTGGTAAATTTTGGGGTAGTGCAATTGCACAAACTAAATAACCACCCAGATAAACTAAAGCGAATACTGGAACGTTTGAACGGTCTTATGGAAGAGTTTAAACCCGATGAAATGGCCATCGAAGCGCCCTTTTTCGGTAAAAACGTGCAGTCGATGCTCAAATTAGGACGGGCCCAGGGAGTGGCGATCGCCGCTTGTTTGAACCGAAACATACCTTTTGAGGAGTATTCTCCAAGGCGAATTAAACAGAGCATAACAGGGAACGGTAATGCTTCCAAGGAGCAAGTCGCAGCTATGCTGCAGAAAGCATTGAATTTCAACGAGATGCCGAAGTACTTGGATGCTACCGATGGATTAGCCGTTGCGGTTTGCCATTATTTTTCCAAAGGCGTTGGAGAACACAACAAGTCGAAAAGCAGCGGTTGGAAATCCTTTGTAAAAGATCAATCACATAGGATAAAAAAACCATGAGCCAAGTCTTCATTTATACGGATGGGTCCTCAAGAGGCAATCCTGGCCCCGGTGGTTTTGGTATTGTCATGAAATTTGGAGGCAAGGAAAAAACCGTTTCCCGAGGATTTCGGCTGACCACCAACAACCGCATGGAACTTTGGGCGGTGATACATGCCCTTGAGCTTCTTAATACGAATCAGTACCCCGTCCATATTTATTCCGATTCCAAATACGTGATTGATGCCATACAACAAAAATGGGTGTGGGGATGGCAAAAAAAGGGATTCAAAGGCAAAAAAAACGCAGACCTTTGGTTGAAATACCTTGAATTACATCCTAAATTCAACCTTACCTTCCATTGGGTCAAAGGCCATGCAGGAAATCCGGATAACGAACGCTGCGATCAATTAGCAGTAACAGCAGCTAATTCTTCAAATCTTGAAACCGACGGGGGTTACGAGAGCAACGTATCCAATGGCCTACTTTGAGCCAATGACTGTGACGAAGCCGTGGGAATCAACCATGGTTCCTGCAAGCATTTCACCAACGATTCGATAGAAATAAACACCATCAGTGACAGGGGTTCCACTTTGCGTATCAGCATCCCAAATGGCCATTCCTGTTTGGTCTTTAATCGTGTAAATCAAGTGGCCCCAGCGGTTAAAAATTTCAACGCTGTAGGTTTTAAAATACACTTCTGAGAAGATCAATTCATCATTGATACCGTCTCCGTTGGGCGTAACAACATTCGGCACAACCAGAACAGGGTCGTTTACCGTTACCATTAATGAGAATTCATCTTGGCAACCTAAGTTATCTTCCACCATTAAGGTAATTGTATAGTTTCCGCTCATATCTGAAG
>JBJTXE010000396.1:0-6053 GCA_046082075.1 Bacteroidota bacterium | reverse complement strand
TAATGGTAGGAGTTGGATTAACAGTAACTAAGAACGAAGCAGGAGTACCTTGGCAATTATTGAACGTTGGGGTAACTGTTATGGTCCCGGTTATCGTTCCGGGAGTATTGTTGTTGGTATTTACAGGTGCTGTCCAAGGAGTAATTTGACCATTACCAGATCCAACCAATCCAATTTGCACATTGCTATTGGTCCATCCAAATGTAGAACCAGTCGGATTGGATACAAAGGTTGGAGCAGTAATTGGATCACCAGGACAAACCGTAATTGGACTAAATGGACCCACTGTTGCAACGGGTTGAACGATAACTGAAGTGGTGTCTGGGATACCAGGACATCCGTTTGCGGTCGGTGTGAAAATGTAAAGAACCGTTTGCGGTGCATTGGTATTATTTGTTATGGAAGTAGTAAGTGTGGCAGTATTACTTCCCGAAGACAAACTTCCGCTCGTAGTAGCCACAACACCGGATGGAATTGTTGCCGCCCAAGTGAAGGTCGAAGGATTAATACTTGAGGTTACCGTAATAACAGCATTTGAACCAGAACAGATAGGGCCTACCGAAATTGGGGAAGTAGCAACTGGAAGAGGTTTAACCTGAATAGTAGTTGTTGATGTCGCGGGATTACAAGGTCCAGCAGGATCATTGGTGGTCAAGGTAAGAACTGCATTGCCTATAAATCCTGTTGGAGGAGTCCAAGTTGATGTTGGTGAATTTGGGTTTGAGAAAGTCCCTCCAATATTTGAAGTCCAAGTAATACTGGAAGCTGCGCCTCCAAATGTACCGTTTAGTGGAATTGCTTGACCGGAACAAACACCATTCGGATATGAACTTGCATTTGCCCAAGCGTTAGCATCAAATATAATTGTTGTTTGACCAGAAACCACTGGACAAGGTGCTGGAGGCTGAACAGAAGTTAATGTAAGAATAATACTTCCGACATAATTATTAGGAGGTGTATAGGTTGAATTTATCGCTCCAGTATTAGCTCCACCACTGCCAACGGCACTAAAACCTCCACCAGCAACATTTGCCGTCCAATAGCCGTTCGCTACACCACCCGTAACATTTCCACTTAAGGCAACAGGGGTATTAGAACAAAAAGGCCCAAATGAACCTGGGTTAACAGTTGCGGGGTTTTGTACAATTATATTTTGATTAACAGTTGTAGGACCACACTCGTTTGTGGCTGTTAGCGAAAATGGAAAAGTTCCTGAATTTGGATATGTAATTGTTCCAGGATTTAAAGTGCTTGCGCTGGTTGGAGTCGGTACATTCGTCGGAGAAATGGTATTATTGGGATTAAAATTCCACGAATAAGTTGGCGCTTGGGTTGAATAGCAATTATTTACAGTAGCTGTTGGATTGAAGGGAGACCCAAGGCAAATAGAACTTGGTGCGCTAAGATTTATCAACGGCGGAGCCTTTATTGTAACTTGAGTGGAAGTAGTTTTAGCCTGACATCCTAAAGGAGAAGTATTTGAAAAAACAGGAGAGCTCAAACTGTTGGTAAGTTGAATGGTATAAACACCAGGCCCAGTAAATCCTATCGATGCGTTTAACGACTGAGCATTCGTGTTGTTGTTATAAGCCCAAGCAGGTTGGCCACATTGATTGGGATTGGAAGTTGTGACGGACCATGCTGAGACATTATTTAAGTTGCATTGCGCTTGGGTAGAATTGTTCTGAAAAAGCCCTGTGGCAGGGGCACAGGCCGTGACAAAAGGTGAAGTAATGTTGACTTGAAAATCTGGTGTAACGCAAACACATATGGTTGTGGAATCAATTCCGCAAGGATTGTACGATAAACCAGCTACATAGAGAACCATACAATAATTACCCGGCTGTAAAAACTGAACATTAATATTTTGATTCACAATAAAACTTGGAGGCCAGGATCCATAATTCGGTATGCTTGTCAAGATACCGTTGAACATAGACCCCATAGTTCCCGTAATATTTACTTGCGCATTCGAGCCAGTAATTAAACCCGTAGGGCCATACAAGCGCCATATACGGCTGTAGTCATTGTTACAGGTTATTGGGTTACTGGAAGTGCTGATATTCGTGCCAGGAATACTAACGTCATTAAAAGTTACATTACTTCCCTGGCATATTTTATTATTGTATTGTCCTAAATTTGGGGTGGTTGACATTTGAGCATCGGGAGCACTTTGTATATTAATTGGGCCGATAGCATTAGAAGAACTACCACAAGCGTTTTGGGCCGTTATAGAGGCCTGAAAAGAGTTTTGGTAAGTAGTTCCGTTGATTACTGAGTTAGTACCACAACTCACAACGCTATATAAATGTTGAAAACTAGCTGGAGGTGGGTGATTAAACACTACTGGAGCACTTCCATCATTGAAATTAATGGTGTACGTTGTTCCCGGAGTATTCTGTAAACCCGGCAAGATATTATAAGTTACTGAACTTGGATTACAAAGTACTGGTATACCTCCAGGAGTAACCAATGCCGTTGGATTGGCCCCAGCATATATTGGATAAACTTGAGAAGCAGTACACGAATTTGGATTTACCTGTAAAGTGTAGGTGACATACGAACCTCCAGCGCTTGATACATTGTTAAAAAATGTACCAGGAGGACTATTCACACCAGTGTAAGAATTACTTGCCCCATTACCCCAGTAAATTGTATGTAAACTACTAGCATTAGTGTTCGTAGAATTGGTGTTTAAGCACAAAAAAGAACCATTGAATGCCCCCTGAGTACATGAGGTAAAATAAGTAACACCGTTAAATGTAGAAGTACTAAACTGAGGGCATTGCGCATTAATGCTCAACCCTAAATTCGGCGAAGGATTGGACGCTTGAACAACCACTTGCATGGTCGTTGCAGGTCCCGAATTAACGCTTAAAGAAACCGTGTAAGTACCTGGATTGGCAAAAGTAACGATGTGGGGACCAACGGCATTGCTCGAAGCGGGATTGCCTCCTTGAAATGTCCAACTGATGGAGTTCACTCCGGCAGTGGTATTTGTAAAAAGTACTTGAGAACCCGCGCACAAACTCAACACATTATTATTTGCCGCTGGTGAACTCGTAAATGTTTGAGCGTAAACAGCAACGTAGGAGAAAATTAAAAATATTAGGCTTAGTAGGCTTTTTTTCATGCTTCGATTGCAAGGACGAATATAAGTATAAAATGGTAGCTTTTCTTCATTCGTTTTATGAATATTGCATAAAAAAGGGGGGCTTCCCCCGTTATACTCCAAATTGCCTTAAATGATGGTCGAGATGCTTATAAAGCATGTTCGACCACTCCTCCGATGAGAGTTTTCCTAAACTCAAGGATGGAATATCCGCCAATTTTTCAGGACCTAATTTACTTACTCTTTCGATGTAGCTGATTAATTGAATTCGTTCCTCATGTATATCATGGTAGCCTGTTCGAACAAAAGTGGGGCCCGTCGGTAGATTTTTCCGATAAGGCTTAGCGTTCGTCATGCTAATTCGGAAAAACCATTGCATCAAAACGCGCATGATGAACGGCGGACGATCCGAATTTTCTCCTAAAATTTGTTGATACGGCACGCAGCAATGGGATAGCATTTGACCCACGTTCATTTTACCCCACAAGGGTGTTTCATTACCCGTCAGGCTATTGATACGCCGAATAAACTCGGTGGTGGTTTCTGAATGATAAATGTTGGGTAGCATGTTGAGGCATTCCCCGGGTAATTGAAATTACGCCAAGACTTCTTTTACTTTGTCCGCAGCTTCTTGCAACAACACCGCAGAATGCACATTAAGACCAGACTCGTCGATCAGCTTTTTGGCCTCTTCGGCATTGGTTCCTTGCAAACGAACAATGATAGGAACGGGTATGGTGCCGATGTTTTTGTAGGCATCCACAATCCCTTGCGCCACACGATCACAACGAACAATTCCTCCGAAGATATTCACAAGGATTGCTTTCACATTAGGGTCTTTCAAGATGATGTGAAATGCTTTCTCAACGCGCTCGGCGTTCGCAGTTCCACCCACGTCCAAGAAATTTGCTGGGTTACCCCCGGATAATTTGATGATATCCATCGTGGCCATCGCTAAACCCGCACCATTCACCATACATCCCACATTACCGTCCAATTTCACAAAGTTCAATCCGGCTTCATCGGCCTCAACCTCCGTTGGATCTTCCTCGGTTTTATCGCGCATGGCGGCATAGTCCGGATGGCGAAGCAAACCATTACCGTCCAAGGTAACCTTTGCATCCACTGCAATAATTTTGTTATCCGATGTTTTTAATACTGGATTGATTTCAAACATGGAAGCGTCAATTCCTTCATAAGCTTTGTACAACGATGCAACAAACTTGGTCATTTGCTTGAACGCCTCTCCGCTTAAGCCTAAACCAAAGGCAATTTTACGCACTTGAAAACCTTGAAGACCTACACGTGGATCAACAAATTCCTTAAAAATTTTCTCAGGCGTGTGCTCAGCTACGTGCTCAATGTCCATTCCCCCTTCGTTTGAATAAACGATTACATTACGTCCTTTTTCGCGGTCCAATAAAACCGACATGTAAAACTCTTGGGTCTCGGATTCGCCTGGGTAATAAACGTCTTGCGCAACAAGCACTTTATTCACTTTCTTTCCTTTTCCGTTGGTTTGTAACGTCACCAAATGCCCTCCAAGGATTCCTTTAACCTTTTCTTGAATTTCTCCGAGACCTTTAGCGAGCACTACCCCACGGGATCCTGTTTCTTCAACCGTCCCTTTACCTCGACCTCCTGCGTGAATTTGGGCTTTTACCACGTACCAACCGGTTCCAGTTTGCTTAGTTAGTTCTTCAGCAGCGGCAACCGCTTCGGTTACGTTATCTACTACTACTCCTTCTTGAATAGCTACTCCGTAACTCTTTAATATGCTTTTTCCTTGGTATTCGTGTAAGTTCATAGACTCGTTTTGTGCCGTAAAATTAGTGATTTATCCATGAGAATTTTTCAGGACTGTAATTTATTTTTCCAACTGCTGGAATTTTCTCGTGAGGCAAATTCTCTTTCCTTGAAGGCCGTGATATCCTTCCATATTTGGTCGATACCGAAGGTCAAAGCGCGATGCTCCTCCTCCATCGCACTATTCACCACTTGTGGATTGGAGAAATAATGTTTTACGAAATTGGTGTCAAAATTCCCGGAAACAAAAGCCTCGTGTTTTAACACGTATTTCCCAAAATCCAAGGTCGTTTTTACCCCGGAAATTTGATAGTCATCGATGGCTTCAATACACCGTCGTATTGCATCTTCCCGGGTTTTTCCCCATACTACCAATTTCGCAATCATCGGGTCATAGTAAATGGGAATGTCCATACCCTCCAAAAAAGCATCATCCACCCGAACGGACCTACCCGTGGGAATTCGGTAACGGTTCAGTTTGCCGATGTCTGGAATAAAACCGTTCAAGGTATCTTCAGCATAAACACGAACTTCAATGGCGTGGCCATGGATTTCCAATTCTTCCTGCATTTTTGGCAATTTTTCGCCGCGCGCCACACGGATCTGCCACTCAACCAGATCGGTTTTGGTGATTTCTTCGGTAACTGGATGTTCTACTTGCAAACGTGTATTCATTTCGAGAAAATAAAAATTCAAACCCGCATCTAAAAGGAATTCCACCGTTCCTGCCCCCGTATAATTGCACGCTTTGCACACATTGACAGCGGCCTCCCCCATACGCTTACGAAGCTCAGAACTCACCACAATGCTCGGAGCTTCTTCAATTACTTTTTGGTGCCTTCGTTGAATGGAACATTCGCGTTCAAATAGATAAACAACGTTTCCAAAATTATCGGCAAAAACCTGAATTTCAATATGCCGTGGTTTGGTAACAAATTTCTCAATGAACACGGCATCGTCGCCAAAGGAAGAACGGGCCTCGCTTTGGGCGGCATGCATTTGCTCCTCAAAATCTTCTTCACGTTCCACCAAGCGCATTCCCTTACCTCCTCCGCCAGCAGACGCTTTGATGAGTACTGGATAGCCTATTTCTGCTGCAATTCTTTTTCCGATCTCAACGTTGGCTACCGCTTCA
>JBJTXE010000395.1:0-11395 GCA_046082075.1 Bacteroidota bacterium | reverse complement strand
TTGTATTGATCATAGGATTTTTCGGTGTAAGCATTGCACGCTGCTTTAAGGGATTGATGAAAGGATTTAGCGAGCAATGGATCGACGTAGATGGGGGTCAAATCAATGCCTCCTCCAAACCAATGCTCTCCTAAATTGGTTTCAAAATATCGCACATTCATGTGCATGGTAGGATGCATTGGATGGCTGGAATGGATCACAATGGAAACACCCGTCGCTAAAAAACTTTGACCTTGCATCCCCATCTGTTCGCGCATCAACGCGGTAATCTCTCCGTCCACCTTTGAAAATGCAACTCCTCCCTTAATGATTTTCGCTCCTTCACCAATGATCATGGTCCTTCCGCCTCCGCCCTCTTCCCTAACCCATTCATCGCTGGTAAAACAAGATTTTCCATCCGTCTTCTCAAGTTCAGCGGTAATATATGCTTGCAATTCACGAAAACTATTCACGATTAATTCACTCGTCAAGTTTGGCATTTTTTTCCGTTTTAAATTCCCTAAATCGGCACAATTCCAGTGCGTAGTTGCTGTGATACAAATGGTCCGTTTTTACATAATCAATAGCCAACATCAATCCATGGTAGGGCAGGGTATTTCCGCATTTTAAGCCCCAACTACTGAAACCCTGAACGATATCAAAACCCAACATAGCATACCTGGAAAAATCCAGTCCATACTTGGAACGAAACCGCCGATGAACCTTTTTTACCTGCTCCTTACTGTAATCCACACACCCAGTGCTGAAGTAATAGAAATCGCTCTCGTTTTTGATCGAGGCGTTGACCTCTTTCCAATCCGTCCACTCCTTCAATCCCACCAACTTATTGTTTGTTGAGGAATTTTTGACCCATGAGGTTAACTCTACAACTTTAGCTTTATCCAATGAAACACAAAACACAAGCATTGGCTTGCCGCTTTTGAGCAACGCTTTAAGGGTTGACGCATCCGCAACAATGAGCCTTTTGTTCCCTTTATTTAACCGATTAAATCCTTGCATGAAAAGATTTTCACGTAGCGTGTCAGCAGGGATTTTTGGAGCATAAAGAACGACTTGCTCGATTACCGTTCTTTCGCTGGCCAATTTGCACATGCTTTCTAATTGGGACTCAATTTCCGTTGCCGTTCCAAAAGCGTATGCATTTTCTTTAATTGTGGGACTCGAGTAAGGTGTTGGCGACACGAAAGGTATTGCATGCGATGAACAATAAGTAGATAACAGCTCAATTTCCGAAGGATGCCAAGGCCCAATCACCACATTACAGGATTTAAGTTCTCCCGACGCAATAACCTTAGCCACGTTTTCTTGCTCCGAAGCGTAGTCAAAAAACCGAACCTCTCCGCTACAACCGTCACGGTCCAAGGAATCAATGGCTAACAAGGCTCCCATGTAAAAATCAAGAGCGTTTTTGGAATAGCCCCGCAACGGGAATCTGCACGTATCACCACCTAAAGGCAAGAAAACGGCCATTTTGTAATCTTTTCCACGTCGTTCATGCACGTACGGATATCGATTCATAGGTGGCACAACCTTCTTTCCGATGTGCGATCCCGCCGGAGGGATAGAACCCAAACTTGGGACAATTGAATCTTTTTCAATAGGAATTTTAAGCGTCATCCCTGCATTCAGGCTATTGCTTGATAACCCGTTATATGCTTTCAATTTTTTCGGCGTGGTTAGAAATCTTTTCGCCACCATCGACATCGTTTCTCCATTGCGCACTTGGTAATTGAGGACAGTATCTTCAAACGAAAAGCTACGGTAGACTTCCTCCGTTGTAGGCTCATTGCTTGATTCAAGAGCACCGTTGGGAACGGCAAACAAGGTTGTTGGATAGCGAACCACACCCCCCTTAACGCTTACCTGCTGCCCTACTTTCAATGGAACAGTACGTAATTCCGGATTACTAGCGTACAAGGAATCCAATGGGATTGCGAATTTCTTGGCAATGGCAAAAGGTGTATCGCCGCTAGCTACCCGATGTTTTTGATCCTTTCGTTCGACTCGAAAATACAATTCGGTCCCCTCAACCACTTCATCTGTCACCGTTGGATTATCCCTTTTAAAAGTATCCGATGGTGTATTGGTGGATTGCAACATAGCCACCAAACTCATCCCCGACTTGTAGACTACAGCATGAAAAACCTTCCCTTTTTGTTCAACAATGGGAACCCAATCTTGGGCAAAAGCAGTCCAAGCAAATCCAAAGACAAGCAGTAATTTAATCCTTATTCCCATTCGATGGTGGCAGGTGGCTTTGAACTAATATCGTAGGTAACGCGGTTAATTCCTTTCACTTGATTGATAATCCTATTCGATACTTCCGCAAGAAAATCATAGGGTAAATGGCACCAATCCGCGGTCATCCCATCGGTGGAAGTTACTGCTCGTAGGGCCACCGCATTTTCATAAGTTCGTTCATCGCCCATCACGCCAACCGACTGGACTGGAAGCAATATCACGCCTGCCTGCCAAACGGTATCGTATAACCCTTCTTTTTTCAAATGCCCGATAAAAATGGCGTCTGCCTCTTGCAACATGCGTACTTTCTCAGCGGTAACCTCGCCTAAAATACGAATACCCAAACCAGGGCCAGGAAAAGGGTGCCTTCCGAGCAAGCTAGAATCAATATGCAAAGCGGCACCGATACGTCGTACCTCGTCCTTGAACAGGCTTCGAAGGGGCTCAACCACGCTCAACTTCATGAAATCCGGCAAGCCACCCACGTTGTGATGTGATTTAATGGTTTGAGACGGACCACCTGTTGCCGAAATTGATTCAATAACGTCGGGGTAAATCGTCCCTTGTCCCAACCATCTTGCCTGTTCCACAGCGCTCGATTCTTCATCAAACACTTCTATGAATACCCTTCCTATGGCTTTCCTTTTTGCTTCTGGATCCGTTAAACCGCTCAGTGCATGGTAAAATTTTTCCGAAGCATCCACCCCTTTAATGTTCAGCCCCATGTGCCGATAGGACTCCAAAACCTGTTGATATTCGTTTTTGCGAAGTAATCCGTTATCCACAAAAATGCAATGCAACTGGTCTCCAATGGCGCGGTGCAACAACGTGGCGGCAACGGATGAATCTACTCCGCCTGACAATCCCATGATAACCTTATCGGAACCAATTTTAGCGCCCAAGGCCGCAACTTGCTCTTCAATGAAAGCGCCAGGAGTCCAATCACCCGAACATCCACAAACGCCGAGCACAAAATTCTGTAATAACTGCATTCCTTCCAAAGAATGGTAAACTTCGGGGTGAAATTGTACGCCAAAAGTGGCTTCATCCGTGAAACGGTAAGCAGCATTAACCACATCGTCCGTGCTGCCAATGCGCACGGCGTTATTGGGTAAACGGCTGATAGAGTCTCCGTGAGACATCCATACTTGGGTTGACTTGGAAATTCCGTGCAGTAAATCAACCTCTGAGGATGGAGCGAACATAGCACGACCGTACTCTCGGGTGTTGGAGGCAGATACTTCTCCGCCAAATTGATGCGCCAATAATTGTGCTCCATAGCATATCCCTAAGATTGGCATCTTGCCTTTCAAGAGGGCTAAATCTGGCTGGGGTGATTGGGGCTCTCTAACCGAAAAAGGGCTTCCCGAAAGAATGATCCCTTTGGCTTCCGCGGGTTCTCCCCATTTGGACCAAGGTAAAATTTCGCAAAAGACATTCATTTCACGAATTCTTCGTGCTATGAGTTGTGTATATTGAGAGCCAAAATCGTAAATCAGAATCGTTTCATGCATGTGCAAAATTACATTTATTTTGCTCCGTGATGCGGAATAACAAGCACCCCAAGCCAATTTTTAATCTCTCCAAATAAAGCCAACTTTGTTTCCGTGATATTGCGTAACTTTGACGCCCAACTCATTTCGACATGATTACAGACCTTCTCAAAAAAATATTTGGCGATAAAAGCACCAGGGATCAGAAGCTATATCAACCGTTTGTAGACCAAGTTTTGGCCGCGGAAAGCTCTATACAACAACTTTCCGATGATGGGCTGCGTGAAAAATCCTTTGCTTTTCGAACGCAAATCAACAACAGCATTGCTTCGAAAGAAGAAGAATTAGCGAGCATTGAGCAACAAGCCGCCAGCCTCGAAGTTGAGATCAATGAAAAGGAAGAGCTTTTTGAGCGCATCGATCGACTTCGCGTAGAAATCGACGGTTTAATTGAGGAAGAATTGCTTAAAATCCTTCCCGAAGCCTTTGCCGTGGTGAAAGAAACAGCTAAACGATGGGTAAACAACGGACAACTAACGGTAACAGCGCGCGACTTCGACCGTGCATTAGCCACAAAAAAAGACGGCATTCAATTGCAAGGAGATCAAGCCATTTGGCTGAACGAATGGACTGCGGCTGGCAATAAAGTACTGTGGAACATGGTGCATTACGACGTACAGCTCATGGGCGGTGCCGTATTGCATAAAGGGAACATCGCAGAGATGCAAACGGGGGAAGGAAAAACCTTGGTTGCCACCTTACCTGTTTACTTAAACGCACTCTCAGGAAAAGGCGTTCACGTTGTAACCGTCAACGACTACTTAGCAAAACGCGACGCTGAATGGATGGGCCCCTTGTATCAATTCCATGGCTTGAGTGTGGATTGCATCGATAAACATACGCCCAATTCCGAAGCTCGACGAAATGCGTACCTAGCAGATATCACCTTCGGAACCAACAATGAATTCGGATTTGACTACTTACGGGATAACATGGTGGGGCATCCAAGCGAGTTGGTGCAGCGCAAACATCACTTTGCCATTGTGGATGAGGTCGACTCAGTCCTTATCGATGATGCGCGAACTCCCTTAATCATTTCTGGACCCACCGACCAACGAGGTGAACAAGAATTTCAAGCACTCAAACCACGGATTGAACGCATTGTCAATGCCCAACGGGAAGTGGTGCAAAAGTGCTTGCTCGAGGCCAAAAAGAATTTAGTGGTGCTCAGTGAATTGCAAAGCGACAAAAAACTCGAGAAAACCATGTTGGAAGAAGGGGGTATTGCCCTGCTTCGAGCCCATCGAGGATTGCCCAAAAATAAAGCATTGATCAAGTATCTTTCTGAACCTGGGGTCAAAGTACACCTTCAAAAAACAGAAAACCATTACCTTCAGGAGCAAGGAAAACACATGAAGGTCATCGACCAAGAATTGTTCTTCGTAATCGATGAAAAAAACAACTCTATCGAGCTTACATCCAAAGGAATCGACTTAATTTCATGCAACGATGATAAGGACTTTTTCATCATGCCTGACATCGGTGCAGAACTCGCAAAGCTTGAATCACAAGGCCTTAACCAAGAAGCTTTCATCGAACAAAAAGACGCTTTGGTTCGGGATTATTCCATTAAATCCGAACGCATTCATTCCGTTAACCAACTATTAAAAGCATATACCCTCTTCGAAAAAGAAGTTGAATACGTGATCTTAGACGGCAAGGTGAAAATTGTGGATGAGTCCACCGGTCGTATTCTTGAAGGAAGGAGGTATTCCGACGGTTTACACCAAGCCATTGAAGCGAAAGAAAACGTGACCATCGAAGCCGCAACGCAAACCTATGCAACCATTACGCTTCAGAACTACTTCCGCATGTACCACAAATTGGCGGGTATGACCGGAACGGCAGAAACCGAAGCTAAAGAATTCTTCGACATCTATGCTTTGGATGTTGTTGTGATTCCGACTCATCGAAAAGTGATACGGAAAGACGATAATGACATGGTCTATAAAACAGCCCGTGAAAAATTCGGAGCAGTGATCGATGAAGTCGCGAAATTGGTAGAGGAAGGTCGTCCTGTGCTTGTGGGAACCACCACCGTTGAAATTTCGGAATTACTCAGTAAAATGCTTAATTTCCGAAAAATTCCTCACCAAGTTCTCAACGCAAAATACCACCAAAAAGAAGCGGAAATTGTTGCCAATGCTGGTAAAGCTGGGGCAGTAACCATTGCCACCAACATGGCCGGTCGTGGAACGGATATTAAACTAGGGGAAGGGGTTAAAGAAGCAGGAGGTCTAGCCATCGTTGGAACCGAACGTCACGATTCCCGAAGGGTCGACCGTCAGCTCCGAGGACGTTCTGGACGGCAAGGCGACCCAGGTACTTCCCAGTTTTTCGTTTCCTTGGAGGATGACCTGATGCGGAAATTTGGATCTGAGCGTATCGCAAAAATCATGGACCGCATGGGACTCAAAGAAGGTGAGGTCATTACCCATAGCATGGTCTCTAAATCCATTGAACGCGCGCAGAAAAAAGTAGAAGAGAATAACTTCGGGATTCGTAAACGCTTGTTGGAGTACGATGACGTCATGAACGCCCAGCGTAAAAAAATCTACAAGCTTCGAAAAAATGCGTTAAACGGCGACCGATTAGACATCGATGTCGACAACATGTTCTACGACTTAAGCCGTCAGTGTGTCGAGCGGAATGAGCATGGAAGTTATGCCGATTTCGAAATGGAGTTGTTGCGGTTGTTGGGCATTGTGAGTCCTGTGAATGAAGAAGCGTTTATATCTTCCACGACAGAGCAACTAACACAAACGGTCTATGAATCCATGCTGCAGCAATACCATCGAAAGCAAGAGAAAATTGTGCATAGAACCATGCCTCAAATCAAAGAGGTCTACGAAACCATGTCCGATCGTTACAAGAACATCGTTTTTCCACTTTCCGATGGAATGCGCGAAATTCAATTAATTGTGAACCTCCAAGAAGCCTATGAAAGCCAAGGTAAATTGATTTCCAAACAATTCGAAAAACACATCTTACTGGGTATTATTGACAACGAATGGAAAGAGCATTTACGCGAAATGGACGACCTGCGCAGCGCGGTGAATAACGCTACCTATGAGCAAAAGGATCCTCTTGTAATTTACAAATTGGAAGCCTACAACCTGTTCGAAAGCATGATTTCCCGTATCAACCAAGAGGCCGTGGAATTGTTAATGAACCTCGATATTCCGGCCGACCAAAGCATGAAACAAACCAATAGCGAAGCAACGCAGCGGAACTATGCGAAGGCAGCTACCAATACTTCCATGTCCGGTGACGCCCCAAGGTTTCAAAACAGCAGCGCTTCGAGTAATGGCATGATGCCTCCTCCAGTTGAAAAAAGAAACCCTATTGTCGTGGAACCCAAAATCAACCGTAATGATCCCTGCCCTTGTGGTAGCGGTAAAAAATTCAAGCAATGTCATGGAAAATAGGGCTGATTGGAACGGGTAACCTTGCCGCTTTTTGGGCCCGTGAAATCAGGAGGAATCGGGAAAACACTTTATTAATTAAAGGTTCGAACATCGAGAAAACCACCGCATTCTGTTCGCAGTTTGAAGGCGAAGCCTTGCAGGATAAAAGCGACGTTGACCTATACCTCATCGCGGTACAAAACGATGCAATCGACCATGTTATCGCAGAACTTCCCACCCACCGACCCGTTTTCGTGTGTGCAGGCTTTCATCGCAGCAGCTTATCCCATGTTGGCTACCTGTATCCCTTGCAAAGCATCCATGTTAACCGAATGCCCCGCATGGAAGAAGTACCCATTTTAATCGACGCTTCCGAAGAACTCGGAAAGGTGGGAGAAAGATTCCTTTCCTCCATCGGTGCGACGTCACACCGGGTAACGACGGAAGAGCGGCTTCACTCCCACCTGGCGGCCGTTTTTATCAATAATTTCGGGTACTTCATCTTAAAAGAAGGCTTTGAACTTGGCAACAAGGTTCTTCCAACCGAGATGTTCCTTCCGCTTCTACATAAAACCGTTGAAAATGCATTATCGCAGGAAGACCTTCAAACAGGCCCTGCCCGAAGAAACGACCGTTTGATGATGGAAGAACAGCTACGAATGTTGGATACCATCGACGCATCTATGGCAAATCTTTACCGACATATAAGCCAACTCATAGTCCAAAAACATCATGAACTATAAATTTAAACTCAACAGCATCCGGCATTTCCTATTTGACGTGGACGGAGTACTTACCGACGGTACCGTGCTGATCAATGGAAACGATTATCAACGAACCCTGCATTCACGGGATAGCTATGCTATACAATATGCCTGTGGTCTCGGTTATAGTGTTTTTCTCATTACGGGTGGCGAATCCGAACAAGTGAAGAAGTCGTTTGAATCGTTAGGCGTTACGGCTGTTAGGTTGCGTTCTAGGAATAAACTAACGGTTTTTCAAGCATTAAAGGAGGAATACCAACTGAAACCTGAAGAATGCTTGTACATGGGGGATGACATTCCCGACATCCCTGTTATGCGCGAAGTTGGATTAGCCACGGCCCCCTTCGATGCCAGCATTGATACACGTTTAGCCGCAGAATACATCTCTCCTTTTTGCGGTGGAAAAGGTGCGGTACGCGATGTGATTGAACAAACCTTAAGGGTACAAAACAAGTGGCTGATGGACCACGCCTACCATTGGTAAACTACCCTAAACCCAATTCCTTGTTCCAGTGAGCATTGAGCAACATAACTAAGCGTCGTGCCGTGGTATTGAGGTAACGCTTCGTTCGATAGCCTCCAACCCAACGAATACCGGAAATCGCGTTGGTGAGAAAAATTTCATCCGCAGATAGCAAGTTGTGAGGCAAAATAGGGCATTCGTAGACTCGAATATTGTTTTGAAGGGCAATGTTGATCACCATCATTCGCATGGTTCCGGCGATGCATCCTTCCTCCAAACCCGGAGTATACAATACCCCGTTACTGACTACAAAAATATTGCTGTTGCTGGTTTCAATGATATTGCCTTTGTCATTGGCCAAAACAAAATCATCCAATCCTTGCTCGGTGGCATGCACGGCTGCCATGACCTTCACTAAACCATTTTTCGTTTTGAAGGGCGAAAGGAAGGATTTAGTTAATTTGATTTCTTTGTAAATATCAATCTCAAGACCTTTATAGTTGAGTAAAAACTCATTTTCCTCCAACGGCATAACTTCGATAAAAAATACGGCATCGTTTTTCTCTGGCTTGTAAGTTCCTCCCTCGGCTCTGTCCAAGCTAATGCGGCAACGTCCTCCCGATTTGATTTGTGAAAGCGAAATGAGGTCGTTTATTTTTTCCTCTAAAAACATAGCATTAAGATGCTCAGGAACACTCATGCGCAACATCTCTGCTCCTTTGAACAGTCTTTGAAAATGCGTATTCAAATGAATCGGCTTACCGCCGTAGATACGGATGCTCTCAAAAACACCGTCACCGTACAAAAAAGCCCTGCTTCCTGCGGCGATATTTAAGGACTCCCGTGGCAAAACTTTGCCGTTGTTATTAATGTACACCATGGTTAAAAATTGCTTAAAAACAAAGTGAGTTTCGAAGGATCTAACAGCAAAACAAAGAGAATCCCAAACAAAGCACCGCTGATATGACCGTCGTTGGCAATGTTCGAATTGCCGCGCTTCATGGCGTAATACTCAATCCCCAAATAGAGCGGACCGAAGATATAGGCAGGAATCGGAATGGGTAAGAACAACAGCCCTAATTGCATTTGAGGGTACCACATAATGGCCGCAAAAACCACCGCAGAAACAGCTCCCGAAGCCCCAAGTGAACGATAATTTGGATTGTAACGGTGGCGAAAATACGGAAGAATGGTTGCTGCAACTCCGCCGAAAAGGTAAAGCGAAATGAACAACATGGATCCTTTTTGCACCCCAAATTCAAGAACCCATAAGGACTCCAAAACACCCCCAAGCATGTAGAGCGATAGCATGTTAAAAATCAAATGCTGCCAATCCGCATGAAACCAAAAATGGCTGAAAATACCAATGGATTTTTGACCCTGTGCAATGGCATAGGGATTGAAGAGTAAGGACTCCCGCCAATGTTCGCGTCGAAAACCCTCATAGGTAATCAAAGAAACCACTACAATCAATAAATACACTACCGAGAGCACCATACAATCCTCTTTATTCAAGTCAAAAATAACTATATTAGCACGTGATTTTGCGCATCGCACTACTTTTATTTTTAAGTTCTTTGGTGTTGATTTCCTGCAACCCGGAACAAGCGCGTGAGAAAAATTTCCTAAAAGATCCCAATCTATCTTACGCAGAAAAAATAGAACGCTATTTGGAAAGCGATTCTCTCATGGGAAAAGCATTCTCTCCAGGAGAGGTAAAACTGCTTAGAACGTACTATGAGCAACGCGATTACCAGCCCTTCCTGTTGGGACAGGCTTCCTCAAAAGACTCTTTATTCAACATGCTATTTGAACGATCGCTGGCTTTTGGCATCCCACAAGAATACCTTCAACTTCCTAAAAAAAACGCGCATCCCGTAGAATTGGACTTGGTAAAAGTCCTGCACGTTGCCCGCATGGTGGAGATCCGGGATAAAGGATTTTTAGATACCAGCGGTCGACCAAAAACCACGGCACCTTTGGCCCCTTTTCGCAAGATGAACTTTTTAACCAAAGTCAATTCCTTGGAATCTGCCTCGAACTACCTGTTGGCACTTGGACCAAAGAGCGATTCCACCTTTAAGCAACTTTCCGACCAACTTTACGCCTTCGGAATGAAATACAAACTCGACCAAGAAAACCTGTCCCCCAAGGATTTTAACACCGATGAAAAAAGAAGTTCCTTGGCCAAACAAAGCCTTAAAAACAAAGGGTACCTGAGTTCTTCGAATATCTCCAATACCGCTTTCGAGGAGGCACTCTTGCTGTTTAAACGGCATAACGGTCTGGATTCAAGCCTACAACTGAACGACTACACCGTGGAAGCGCTATGCGAATCCAATACTACAAAACTCACCCGTGCCGCATTGAGTTTAGATAAAATTCGTCACCGTAAAAACGCCTACGGTCGTTTAGTGTTGATCAACCTCCCAGAATACGTGCTGTACTTTTATGCCAACGACAGCTTGCGGGCAAAACACCGTGTGGTCATTGGGAAGCGCTCGAATGAAACCCCCGAACTCGAATCCGAAATCAGAAGTATTGTGATCTACCCTTATTGGAAAGTCCCTGCGAGCATTGTAAAAAAAGAAATCATGCCCGAAGTACGCAAAAATAAAAACTACCTGGCGAAACACCATTACACGATCCGCGGATACAAGGATACCAGCGCGTTGGATGTTGCAAAAATCAACCTTAAGTCCGACGGTTACAGCATTGTTCAAAGCCCTGGAAAATGGAACAGCCTTGGAGTTCTCAAATTTGAATTCAATAACCGCCACAGCGTTTACGTTCATGATACCCCACAAAAAGCTTCTTACGGCTCGGTTGAACAAGGCTTTTTGTGGGGTGTCATGAACGTAAACGCTGTGGCGGTTATTGAACTCAAATTTGAGAACCCCAAGGCTGTTCCATTTTCCAGGGCTTTGAACAATGCTGTAACCGTCGGACTTAAGGTTGATTTTTGCA
>JBJTXE010000394.1:0-2043 GCA_046082075.1 Bacteroidota bacterium | reverse complement strand
TTGATCCAGTTTTCGAGCTTCCTTTCGGTCCAAAAACTGCTCAACATCAAAGTTTTTTACTTCGCAGGCAAAATGTGTTTTAAACAACAAGGCATCAAACTGCTGAATGTTGGCTGCTCCGCTTTTTCCTTGCGTAAGATTATCCCAGTATTCTTGAACAGAATTTCCTATGGGCGTGAGCGCGCCAAGCCCAGTTACAACGACTCGTTTTAACTGCATCGGTTGCTAATAAGTGGAGTTACTATTTCGCGGTTTCTTCGATGTAAGCAACGGCATCACCAACTGTTTGAATGGTTTCAGCCTTATCGTCTGGAATAGAAATACCAAATTGTTTTTCAAATTCCATGATTAATTCTACGGTATCTAAAGAGTCCGCGCCTAAATCATTGGTGAAACTTGCAGTATCTGTTACTTCTGCCTCTTCAACGTTTAATTTATCCACAATGATTGCGATTACTTTACTTTTAATTTCAGACATCTTACTTTTATTTAAAGGTTTAAGCCTGCAAAGAAAAAAACAAACTCGATAAAATCAAAATAATTCGCTCTTTTTTATTTTATCTTGAAAACTAAATTTATCGTTCACCGGCAGTATTGACTAATTTTGAGGCGTGGAAAACCCAACACGCATAGCTATTCTCGTGTCCGGCAAAGGCAGCAATGCTATTAACTTAATACAACAATCGTTGAAGGAGAAGGGTCTTCAAGTAGCGTTGGTTTTGTCAAGCCAATTAAATGTTGATTTAAACGTATTCTGTTCCAACGCAGGGGTTGCTTTTATACACCTAGATCCTTGGGACACGACTCAAGCCATGAGTCTACTGAAGGAGCATCACGTAGAAATTCTTGTTCTTGCCGGGTTCTTAAAGAAAATTACTCCCGATATTATTGCTGTTTTCCCTAATCGCATTATTAACCTCCACCCCTCCCTGCTACCAAAGTATGGAGGAAAAGGCATGTACGGAATGCACGTACACCGGAAAGTGATCGAAAACCAAGAGATTGAAAGCGGTATCACCGTTCATTTAGTAAATGAAGCCTACGACGAAGGAAAAGCTCTTGCACAATTTTCTTGTTTTGTCGATCTCAACGACACACCAGAATCGTTAGAACAAAAAATCCGAAGCTTGGAAATGCGGCATTTTCCAGCAGTTGTTTTTGCCTATTGCAGGGCCCTGAAAAGGTGTTGACCGAACCAATACACGTCTTCAAAACGATTATAAAGTGGAGCAGGTGCGACGCGGATTACATTCGGCTCCCTCCAATCTGCGATAACGCCGAGATCTGTTAGGAGGTTAAAACAGTCCTTTCCTTGGGAAGAAAGCAATATGGATAGCTGAGCGCCCCTGTGCTTAGGGTCGTTGGGCGTTATTATTTCAAGAACTCCGTTGGGTGATTTTCTCTTGGAAACCTCCTCCGTCACAAACCATAAATACGCGGTTAACAGGTCTCTTTTCTTCCCTATCGCCTCCATTCCGGCAGCAACAAAGATTTCCAGCGATGCCAAATGAGCCGCCATTCCAAGAACGGGGGCATTACTCAACTGCCATCCTTCTGCACCAGGTAAAGGATCAAAACCCGGCTCCATTTTAAACCGGCTTTCCTTAATATGCCCCCACCATCCCGCGAGCCTTAAAAGGTCTTTTCGGTAAGAATGCCGCTCATGCACAAAGAAACCCGAAACTCCTCCGGGGGAAGAATTTAAATACTTATAACCACACCATGCCGCGAAGTCGGGGCCCCAATCGTGCAGGTGTAAATTGACGTTCCCGGCTGCATGCGCTAAATCAAAACCAACAATGGCGCCCACCTGATGTCCTTTCAGGGTAATTTGCTGAAGATCAAAATATTGGCCCGTGTAATAACTAACCCCTCCCCAAAGCACCAGGGCTAATCCGTCTTCTAATGCATCGATTGTAGCGTAAATGTCTTCTTCTCGAATAATGTGCTCTCCTTCGCGAGGGCCTACCATGACCAAATCCGAAGCGGGTAGTCCATGCAGGGCTATTTGGCTTTCAAGAGCGTATTGATCGCTGGGAAATG
>JBJTXE010000393.1:0-2447 GCA_046082075.1 Bacteroidota bacterium | reverse complement strand
AAGCCTTCTTTAAGACCATACACCAATTGCTGAATGGCATCGGGTTGATCCCCAGTAGGTTGAAATGGAGCTGAAAGTTGGAAGGCCATAGGCAAAGGTAACGACAAATCATAATATTTTTGGGGCAATAAAAAAGGGGCGCAAGGCCCCTTCTTCAAATCGTAATTAGCGTCTTATGCTTCTGTCGTATCAGCTGAATCGGTCAACGGTTCAGAAGCGGTTTCTTCCGGGGTAATAAGGGCTGAAAGTTCTGCATAAACACTGGCTCGGTCAACGCCATTAAAGTTCATGTTTTTTAAATCGATGGTTACTGTTTCTTCGGATTGTAAAATTAAAAACAATTGCTTACCGTTGCTGTCTACTTTCTTGATGTCCTTTAAAGAATAAGTTCCCGTATCGCTATTATCCTTATAGCTTACGGTGGTCTCATCAATGCGTACAAAATCGTTTCGATCCCTTACAATTTTAAATAAGGACCATGCAGTTGGTATTGCGGTAAACACCAATAAATAAAGCATTCCAAATAGTTGATCATTGCTTGTAAGCGATGGATCACTTAAAAGATTATAAAGATAGAATCCGAGCAGTCCGGTTACAAGAATTGCCAAGAACTTAGGCCATTCTTTTGGATTATAGGTAATAACCGAACCGTCTTGTTTGCGAGCCCTCGCCATCAATTCAAAAAACCATGTTGCCATGACGCCCACAAATGCTGTCCAAATGATGTTCCAGAATCCAAATACACTCCATACTTTCCATAATAAGTAGAAATATGCGACCACCAAAACTATTGTAAGTAAAATTACTAGTCCACGTAATCCATTTTTCATAATAATTAAGTTTAGTTTGTTGCTACTCTGTTGAGGCTTTTCGCGTACGCCGTTAACAAATATAATAATTTTGATTATTTGGGAATTTATCCAAAAAAAAAGGGGCCTAGGCCCCTCTTATTTCTGTGAATAATCGAATTACTTCTCATTATCCATTTTTTCTTTCAAACCAGCCAAAGCATCCAAATCACCTAAGGTAGATTTTTCATTGCCTTTGTTGATAGCGCTAACGGCATCGTCCGTGCTGTTTGTCGCAGGTTTTTTACCTTTCACAGTTTTTGCAGCAGGTGTTGCGTCTTTTTCCGTTTCATGGCTTCGAGCATGAGAAAGAACGATTTTACGTGATTCTTTGTTGAATTCAATCACCACAAAATCAAGTGCTTCTTCAACATTTGCATTCGTTCCATCGGCTTTTTTCAGGTGTTTACTTGGGCAAATACCTTCCACTCCATAAGGAAGCGCAACAATTCCTGATTTATCCTTCATTTCGGTAATAGTACCTTGATGAACGGTTCCTTCAGCAAAAGTTCCTTCGAAAACATCCCAAGGATTCTCTTCCAATTGCTTGTGACCTAAAGAAATTCTTCGGTTATCTCGGTCGATTTCAAGAACGATTACGTCCATCATATCACCCACTTTGCAGAACTCGGAAGGATGCTTAACTTTCTTCTGCCAAGACAAATCAGAAATGTGAATCAAACCATCAACGCCTTCTTCTAATTCAACAAACACACCAAAGTTGGTGAAATTTCGAACCTTCGCGTTATGCTTTGAATCTACCGGATAACGGTCCTCAATGCCATTCCATGGATCTGGCATGAGTTGTTTGATACCAAGACTCATCTTACGCTCGTCACGGTCTAAGGTCAAAATCACGGATTCCACCGTATCACCTACTTTTAAGAAATCCTGTGCACTTCTCAAGTGTTGAGACCAGCTCATTTCAGATACGTGAATCAATCCTTCAACTCCTGCCGCGATTTCAACAAACGCACCGTAATCTGCAAGAACAACCACTTTTCCTGAAACCTTGTCACCAACATTCAAGTTCGTATCCAATGAATCCCATGGATGCGGTTGAAGTTGCTTCAATCCTAAGGCAATTCGTTTCTTGTCGTCGTCGAAATCTAGAATTACCACGTTGATTTTGGAATCCAATTCTAACAGTTCTTCCGGATGGTTCACGCGTCCCCATGATAAATCGGTAATGTGAATCAAACCGTCCACGCCACCAAGGTCGATGAAAACACCGTAAGTGGTAATGTTCTTAACGATTCCTTCCAAGACTTGACCTTTTTCAAGACCGGAAATGATTTGTTTTTTCTGTTCTTCAATTTCCGCCTCAATCAACGCTTTGTGGGATACCACTACGTTGCGGAATTCCTCGTTGATTTTAACGACCTTGAATTCCATGTTTTTACCCACATAAATGTCATAATCTCGAATAGGTTTTACATCAATTTGAGATCCTGGTAAGAATGCCTCAATGCCAAATACATCTACGATGAGACCACCCTTCGTACGACACTTTACATATCCAGTAATCACTTCTCCGGTTCGTAGCACCTCATTCACGCGAATCCAAGCGCTGTGCATACGAGCGGTTTTGTGAGAAAC
>JBJTXE010000392.1:0-3393 GCA_046082075.1 Bacteroidota bacterium | reverse complement strand
AGCAATCCAACGCAGCGCTTCCTTCGATCCCGCGATGCGCCAAACCTTGTACACAGCATTAATTTCTCAATATGCCAAGTCGGGCTCAACGATTCCGGAAAATCTAGATCAACTCGTAGATCAACGGTCAGTCACGGTAACTACAGGACATCAACTGTCCTTGGCACTGGGCCCTATTTTTACCGTTTTTAAAATACTTCAAGTGGTTCAACTTTGCGAGGCCATGAACGAATCCGGGGCAGCAAATACCTTCCTTCCGGTGTTTTGGCTTGCATCAGAAGACCACGACTTGGAAGAAGTACAAAACGTACACCTGTTCAATAAAACGTTTTCTTGGGTTCCCAATGAAACAGGGCCTGTGGGCTCGATGACCACCGCGCAATTAAGGACTTGCTACGACGAAATCCTGGCGTGTTTCCAAGGAAATAGTGCATTGGAACTATCCGAACTTTTTCAAATTAACGCTACCAACTATGCCCAGCACTACCACCAGATACTATCGAAAATCTTTGGCAAATTTGGGGTAATCCTGGTCGACGGGAACGACCCCACGCTTAAAAAAGCATTCTCACCAATGGTACGAAAAGAACTCCAGGAGCAATTCGTCATGGCAACGGTGAGCGCTACCAATGCGGAGTTGGTCGATGCTGGAAAAAAGGTGCAAGCCCATGTTCGACCTATCAACCTGTTTTATATGAGTCCACAAAAACGCGAACGCATTGTGCCGGATGAAGGTCATTTTGTTGTCGGAGAACAGCGCTGGACCTTGGAGAATATGTTAACAGAAGTGGAAGAGTATCCAGAGCGTTTTTCCCCCAATGTATTGATGCGTCCCTTGTACCAAGAAACGATGCTGCCCAATGTTTGCTATGTTGGAGGGAGCGGTGAATTGAATTATTGGTCGCAACTTAAATCCACCTTTAAAGCGGCAGGACTGCCTTTTCCCTTGCTGAAAACGCGCATCAGCGGCTTTTTGCTCAAAGCATCGCTTTCCGAAAACCAGGAGGAAGCCTTTCGACCTTTAGCCGAACAAGAAAATTCTTTATTGAGTCAAGCATCAAACCGAGATTCTTTTTTCGAAACGTTGGACCTTCGGTTGAAAGCCTTAAGTGATGCCTTAATGAATGGCATTCAACCCTTTGGAAAAGATGCTGAGAAATGGGCTTTACCTCAACTCAAGGCCATGGAAAACGCCATAGAACATTACAAATTCAGGTGGCAAAAACACGAAAAGCAAAATTTCGAAAGTGAGTTGTCTCGTTTACGGCGAAAGCACGCAGAAAAATACCCGAAAGACCTTCCCCAAGAACGGATAACAAGTCTTTTTCAATACTGCGGAGCTGAGGGACCCTCGGAATTAATCCTTGCTTTGAAAAACCTCATTGATCCTTTTTCCGAAGAACTTCATATTTTTGAACAAAGCCATGAAACAGAATAACATACGCTCGGTCTTAAGCAAGCATCCAGCAATCCCAGTAGTAACCTTTCACGAGCTATCGGAGGTTGTGCCTCAATTGGAAAAACTAACTTCGAACGGCATTCAATGCATTGAAATCACCCTAAGAACAGCCATTTCTTTTGAGGCCATTGCCGAGGCAAAAAGAACTTTTGGGGATCGAATGGACATAGGGGTTGGCACCTTGGTTTCGGTAGCACAAATTGAAAAAGCGACTGCTTTAGACGTTGACTTTATGGTTAGCCCGGGCATTAATCCAGCTTTAGCCTCGGCCTTGGAATCTTCCGGTATTGCTTTTATCCCCGGCGTAGCAACACCCAGCGAAATTATAAGCGGGCTGCAACTTGGATGGGACACGTTCAAGTTCTTTCCCGCGCACCTGTTCGGAGGGCTCGAAGCACTGAAAACCTACGGACAAGTATTTCCCGAGGTGCGTTTTTGTCCAACCGGAGGAATTAAAGCCGATACCTACAAGCGCTATCTCGAATTACCCAACGTACTTTCCGTGGGAGGTTCCTGGATGCAGTGAAACGACTAGTTCGGAAATCGTGTATCAGGAATAATGAGCTCAGGTGTGCTGAACAAGGAGAACCGCAACCCAAAATTCACATTGAATTGAGTGTATAATATCATTTGTGATGCGCGGTCGCTTCGATGCATCGTTGTGCGAATGTCGGGCATGTGAATGAAACCCATTTTGGCCTCCCCTTGGATGAAGAAAACCTTGAAAAACAAACATTGCAGTGCAAAAACGCCATCAACACCGTATCCAGCCAAATGAAAAGCGTCGTAGCGCGGATTCGACATGAGGGTGGTATTGGTTTTGGGCAACATTGCCCCAACACCTCCTCCGAAATGTAGTATGGGTTGAAAATACCTCGTTTGGAAAAGAACCTTGGATTTTCGGAGTTCAGCGTTGATGTAGTTCAATCCATCCGTATGTTCGAATTTTAGAAAATCTTGCGAAATAACAAAGTCTTGGTCGGTGTATACTCCATCGTAGGTTGTGCCTGAATTGTAGATATAACCGTTGATGGTGCTCGGTTGATCGTGGAGCAACACGTATTTCATGTGATCAACGCCAAGGGAAAATTGGAGGCCGTTTTTAAAATAGTATCCGATACGCGCATTGAATTGGGGCACTGTTATTTTTTTGGGGTTTAGGTACAAGGATGCCGAAAAAGGGGATTGTCGATCAACAGCAACAACATCGTATAATTGAAAATCGTAGGTGTTACCATGAAATCGAAGTGTAGAAGGAGCGTAGTAGGCGCGATTCCAACCCCAATAAAAATAAAAGCTACCACGTTTGGTGTTAAACGGTGTGACTTGGCCGAAAATACCATGGATTATACAAGCGAGCAAGAATAAAATACAGTATCGCATGAACGCAAAGTTCACATTTTATTTGTAACTATGCTAAGGTTTATAGTTTCTTAAAAGAAGAGGAGCACTATGATCAAAATAAACGGCTTGTTGGGTTTGCTGATGATAAGCTCGAGCATCATGGGACAAAACCTTTTGAATATCGGCGAGGAATCACGGAACGCCATTTTAAAAAAGCACAATCACGAGCGTCAAATCCTAAAAATCCCGGATTTAGTTTGGAGCGAGGAATTAGCTTCATTTGCCGAAGAATGGGCCCTGCAACTTGCAAAAGAGGACCAAGGAATTCATCACAGACCCCCTCATCATTACGGAGAAAACATCTTTTGGTCGTCCTATGTACGCCCGGATTATTCGGATGGCGTTCAATACTGGAATGACGAAAAGAAAATATATCGCTATAAGGCGATTAACGGAAAAAAAGAAGGAACCGGCCATTATACCCAAGTGATATGGAAAAGAACAGAAAAAGTGGGGTGTGGGTGCGCCCAAAGCGCAACTGGAACGTTTTTCTTCGTTTGCAATTACGATCCTCCTGGAAATTATATGGG
>JBJTXE010000391.1:0-3879 GCA_046082075.1 Bacteroidota bacterium | reverse complement strand
AGGTTGTCGCCGTAGGCTCTTTCACGAATGGCATTCACATACTGCAAAGCGGTTCCCGCATCCCCTAAACGGAAACTGGCCTCGGCCATCATTAAGTACACATCTCCCAATCGGAACATGGGATAATCGATATCTGGATGAGGAGAATTACTGTTGTTTGATCCGTTTAAACCCGTACTGGTTTTGTTCTTGAATTTTGGATTCGCATAACCTTGTGTAAAGGTTCCCAAATTCGTGATTTGCTTGGTATGACCTGTGTTATAGAACAAGAACCTTCCATCCTCCGTGGTATCCGCAAATTTATTAACGAACGGCTCGGTAGCTCGTAAACCTGCCCACTTTCCGTTAACCCCGTAATCTGCGGCAACCATATTGCCGCCCAAAGAAGCACACACTAAGAAGGTCGTTCCACCCCACGTTTGCGCGTAAAGGCCATCGTAAACTACTGGGAAGATAATTTCTGGCGATGTATTGTTGTCGGCTAAGAACAACTCTTGGTAGTTGTCGTCGAGGGTAAACGGACCCGCATCGATGATCTTTTGGCAATAGTCCTTGCAATCAGCCCAACGTGCCGCACCTGTGTAAACCTCAGCATTCAAATATAATTTGGCCAGTAATGCCTGAGCGGCTGCTTTTGAAGCGTGTCCATAGACCACGGAAGAAGCCGGCGTTAGGCGTGTTTCAATATCTTTCAATTCACTTTCAATGTAATTGAACAAATTCGCTCGAGTAATGCGTTCCGGTTGAAAGGCTCCTACCTTATCGTTTTCATCTACAAATGGAACATTTCCATAAAGATCCAAAGCGTGGTAATAACTCAAAGCCCGTAGGAAGCGTGCTTCGTCGCGGTATTGTCGGATCATTTGCACATCGTTGCTGCTGAACCCTCGATCTTCGAGTTTTGCATCGCTGGCTTGACCAATAAACTCATTGCAAAGGGTTATTTGATAGTAGATGCGGTAATACATTCCTTTAACCCAAACGTTTTCCGCGTTGATGTTATTCTTAACTAAATCAGGAATTCCAGGATCGTTCCAACCGCAGACGGCCTCGTCGGTGGGTAATTCTTGTAAATTCCAAAGAACGCGAACGTAGGCTGAGAACCCCTCATCGATGCCCGCAATATCCGCTTGTCCTGCAGGGCCTTGATTACCGGTCATGCTCAGACCGGAGTACAATTTCGCCAAGACTTTGATGTAATTATTGGGGTCGCTGTATACTTTTTCAGCATTCAGTCCATACCTAGGGGATTGGTTGAGTTGTTTTTTACAAGAAGCCATTGCTCCTATAAAAGCCAGCAAAAAGAAAGATCGAACAATCGTTTTCATACGCTAAATATTAAAAATCAAAGGTTAAGTTAAGGGTATATACCCGTGGTCTTGGATAAAAATTGTTGTCCACGCCTCCACCCACTTCAGGGTCTTGTCCGCGGTACTTGGTCACAACAAAGACGTTCTGCACCGAAAGCCCAACATTTAAACCTACTTTGTCTTTGGAAAAGCCGAGTTTTCCGAAATTATACCCAATGTTGATGTTATCCACTCTTAAGAAATCAGCCTTTTCTAGGTAGTGATCGGACAACAATTGGTTGGTAGTGGTCTTTTGTACCTCGTCCTCATAATACAAGGAACTGATATTGTTGAGGTACTTTTTGGTGCCTTCAACGGCGGTAAAAGTAGCGCTGTTCGAATGGATGTTATTGTAAATGGTAGCGCCTAATTCACTGCGCATAGATATTCCAGCATTCCATTTTTTGTACTGAAAATTCAAAGCGGTTCCCATGAAAAATTTCGGAGCCACTTGACCTGCATAATAACGGTCTTTCACATTGATGATTCCATCGTTATTTCGATCTACGAACGCGTTGGTATCCTTCCATTTGTCGGCACTGGTAACTTGTCCATCACCGTTCATATCGATACTGGCTTGTTGACCTACTTCAATCACGTTGTTGTTTGCATCGTACTGTTGCTCGTACACAAACAGCGTAAAGGTAGGATACCCCACTTGATGAATGAGCACTTGGTTACCGATTCCCCCGGCAATTCCGCCAATGAGAATACCCGGGGAAGTAGAGTCTTGGATTTGCGCGAGTCGCGTAACTTGATTGATGTTTCTGGATAGGTTAAACATCCAATCCAAACGAAGGTCTTTTTTCGCAATTAATCCTGCATTAAGGCTAAACTCCACCCCTTTATTTTCCATCCCACCCACGTTGGTAAGAATTTCATTGGTAAAGTTCGTTCCTGCTGGAACCGCAACCGTCGCCAACAAATCCGAAGTAATTTTTTTGTAAAGGTCCACGGAACCCGAAATTCGGTCCTTGAATAAACCAAAGTCCACACCAAGGTTGTAACTTTCGGTCGTTTCCCATTTCAAGTTTGCATCAAAACCAGCGGGACGGTAAACGGTGTAATATTGTCCCCCAAAGGCGTATTGGGCAGTAGTAGCCCCCTCAAAATAATTTCCAATGTAAGCGTAATCTCCAATACCGTCTTGTTGTCCAGTGACGCCCCATCCAGCGCGGAATTTTAGCATGTTAATAAACTTGGCTTTTTTCAAAAATGATTCTTCACTAATGATCCATGCGGCAGAGGCCGCAGGAAACCATCCCCAACGCTGCTCCGGACTGAAACGTGACGAGCCATCACGGCGCATGGAGACGTTCACTACGTATCGGTCTTTCAACGAATAAATGGCGCGTGCATAGTAGGAAAGCAAGGCATTCTTGGTGTAAAACGGATTGGCCGCAGCAGGCGCAATAATGGAATCTTGCGCTTGGTTGTAGGAAGGATTGTTGGGACTTTCCGTATACCAGTCTTGGTAAGAGTAACCTGCGGTAAGGTCCAATAATTGGTTGGGTAATTTATCTGAAGAATTGTAGTTTGCATAGGCTTCTATCAATTTGTTCCCTTTCGTTTGCCGGTATTGACTGTAACTTCCTTGGGTAAAATAACCTGCCGCAGAACTGGCCAATGTTTCGGTAAATCCGGTTCCCTCACTTTGATCCGTTCCACCGTTGATTACGGCTTTCAACTCCGGAAGGAAGGGCATTTTGTAGGATACTTTTGCATTGGCAATGTAACGGTTAACCACGCTTCGGTCCTCGGACTGCATCAACAAACCAACTGGATTTCGTGCGGAAAGCGTGTTCGGTTTACCGTTGTCCAACCATTCGTAGTAACCTCCAAAGATGGAGTCTCCCGACATTACCGGTTTAGTTGGATCAAAGAACGCGGCACCTAAAGCACCACGGTTCGCAAAAAACGAACGCGATTGCACCAATTTCTGGTTGATTTCAAGCTGCAAAGCGCCGTTTAAAAAACTTGGAGTTAAATTGATTCCCAAGGTAGTTCGGTTCAAGTTATCCCTTTTCAAGAGGCCGTTTTCGAAACGATTTCCCACCGAAAGTCGATACGGCAAGCCCTTGATGCCCCCGGTTATGGAAACGTTGTTATCTACCACTACTGCGTTTCGGAACACTTGCCGCTGCCAGTCGGTATTAACGGTGGAATCGATGCCAAGTAAGGCGATTTGAGCTGCTGTTCCTTTCGTGCGAATTAAATTGCGAAGGGAATCACCGGAAAGAACGTCTGCATATTTTGCAACAGTCGAAACAGAGGTCTTGGAATCCCAAACTACTTTGACTTGGTTTTGGTTTGCTGCGCCTTTCTTCGTGGTAATAATGATGACTCCGTTGGCTGCCCTTGACCCATAAATGGCGGTGGCAGAAGCGTCTTTTAACACCACAAAGGACTCAATATCGTTCGGATTGATAAGGGAAAGTGGATTTGCCACTCCAGCAATACCTCCGTTATCCAAAGGAACTCCGTCCACAACAATTAAAGGATCATTGCTTGCATTGATCGAGGTTCCTCC
>JBJTXE010000390.1:0-4901 GCA_046082075.1 Bacteroidota bacterium | reverse complement strand
CGGTGTAAAATTCCACCCCAATGAGCTCCGCTGTTCCAAGATTTACCGTTAAGTTCAAACTGGTGTAGGCGCCGGAGTTGAAGGTGTACCAAACATCGTTGTAAACACCGGCTAAATCACACGAAGGATCTAGGTATGGGTCTTCGGTAGCTCCCAACGTAGTTCCACTCGTTAAATTACAATTGGCACTTGGGGTAAGCGTGGTTGCGTTGGCACATAGGTTATTTGCAGGAACGGTTAGCGCCCCAGCAGTGTAGCGATAGCGAACGCTTGACGGGGTAGTATTGGTCCAACAACCACTTCCAAGGTAATATTGCGTTAGGTGGATTTGTACGGTTCCCGTATAGGTCGCGGTCCAGCTTATGTAGGATTGCGTTCCACAAAAATCATCGTTGTATGCCAAAAATTGTTGGGCATTCGTTAGCAGCGTAAGCTCGGAATCATAGGTAACATTCGATCCATTGGCTGAACAGGTTGAAAACTCATAGGTATTTCCTGCTACGATATTTACCACGGCATAATCCCCAGCCCACATACTCGTGCTGATGGTACTCCAAACGGTCGTTGGGGTAACTGCTGTGGTTGGCCATTGCTGAGTACAGATGCACCCTTGGGCTTGGGATTTAAGGGTTAGCGAAAGCGCAACGAATGCAGGGAATAATAGTTTTTTCATGAAGTAGTAGTTAGGTCTTTCAAAGATAAAATAATTTGATTCAATTCAAAATTTTATTCCATAGATTTTCAGAGTTTTTACCTTTGCCCTATGAATCAACAGAAAGTAGCCATCGTTTGTGGCAGTACACAAGGGATCGGAAAAGCCATCGCGCATCAATTGGCGTCCGAAGGAGTTCAAGTGGTTTTGGTGGGACGAAATCAGGAACGCCTTTATGAAACACGACAAGCTCTTGAATCGGAATTCGGTCCGCAACCCCTTCCCATTCAAGCCGATTTTAGTCAGCCCGATGAAGTCAAATCAGCCATTACGGTCTGGGTTGCGCAAGGGAATGTGGCGCACATCCTTATTAATAATTCGGGCGGGCCAAAATCAGGCCCCATTGTAGATGCGGCTCCGGAAGAATTTCTTGCTGCCTTTAATCAACATTTGATTGGTAACCACATCATGACCCAAGCCTTAATTCCTGGAATGAAAGCCGCAGGGTTTGGGCGTATTATCAATATTATTTCAACTTCCGTAAAACAACCGCTAGCCAATTTAGGGGTATCCAATACCATTCGAGGCGCTGTTGCCAATTGGAGCAAGACCATGGCCAATGAATTGGGTCAATACGGTATCACGGTAAACAATGTGCTACCCGGGGCTACTCATACGGGGCGTTTGGAAGAAATCGCTCAAGTTCGAGCTCAAAAAACAGGGGAGACCTTGGAAGCCATTTTAAAGGACATGGGGCAAGAATCTCCCATGAAACGCATTGCCCAACCCGAGGAAGTGGCAGCAGCTGTAGCGTTTCTTGCATCCGACGCAGCGTCTTATATTAACGGTATAAACCTTCCCGTGGACGGAGGGCGGACAAAATCCTTATGATTTCTTGTGCCGCTTCAAGTAAATTCTGTAGGTAATCACTCCGGGTAAAAGTCCTAAGTAACAAACAGCCAAGGCATAACCCCAAAGGCTTAACCGAAAAGAAGCTACATCGTCGAGGTCCCCTGGATTAAGCCCGAGACCTATAAAGTAACTCAAGCTTAAATTGGTTTCGGTAATGGTGTAGGTACTTATTCCTTTCTGATAGGTGATTTCGCCCGGAAAAAGATTGATGGGTAAGGTGAACAGCGGCAAAGCAATCCCAATCATTAATAATAGAAAGATCCAACCCAAGGACAGTTTTTTCATGGTTCAACGAATGTTGCTGTAAAATTACGTTATTTTGTACGCAATGCGCATCGCTTATTTGTGTACCTCACGAAGTTGGGGAGGATTGGAACTCAACCATCTTCGGAATGCTCTTTGGATGCATGAAAGGGGGCATAAAGTAAGCATCTTTGCGCCAGAAGGGTCTCTTTTTTACCTTCAAGCTATTCAAAATAACCTGACTTGCATCTCCATAAAGTACCAACCCAAATACTTTGCTTGGAAGTCAGCGTACCGACTTGCCCGACTTTTCAAGGAGCATGATATCAGCCATGTTTTTATCCGCGATAATCGGGATATGAGCCTCATAGCAACCCTAAAATCTAGGATGGGAGACACCATTTGTACGTGTTATTTTATGGAAATGCAATTGGGGGTATCCAAACGAGGCTTGCTTCATACCCTCCGGTTTTCTTACTTGGATTATTGGTTTTGTCCGCTCAAAGGGCTAGCAGAACAAGTGAGGACCATGACGCGCATCAACCCCAAAAAAATTCATCATCTGCCTTCGGGTATTGACCTTCAGGGAATGAAAGCCATGAACAAAAGCGAGGCGCGTCGACGGTTAAACCTTCCTAACGATGCAATGATTTTCGGATTACCGGGACGTTTTGACCCTCAAAAAGGTCAACTTCTTGCTTTGGAGGCTTTAAACCTTGCCCACAACAAGCACCTGCATCTCGTGTTTTTAGGCGAGCCCACGAAAAACGAACAAGAGAGTGTCTTGGAAATTATGGAACGAAAAATCGATCAATACCAATTCAAAGATCGGGTTTTTATTAGGCCTTTTATGAAAGAAATGGACGTATTTTTTTCCTCCATTGACGCCTTACTCATGGCCACCAAAGCGGAGACTTTCGGAATGGTAACCCTTGAGGCAATGGCTTATGGGGTACCCGTCATCGGAAGTAATGCAGGAGGCACTCCTGAGCTGTTGGGTCAAGGGAAATTCGGCATCCTTTTCGAAACCCTTAATCCTTTAGATTTAGCCAGGGCAATGGATGAAATGGCTTCTAACCCTCCGCAGATCGATGCCGAAGCGCTGAGAAATCACGTTGCAGCCTTTGACCATCAAAAAGTTTGTCATACCTTAGAAACTCTTTTGGCAACGTCGAATGCGCAATAAATCATCGAATCTTTACTCCAACAAACAGCGGTGGAAAATCGCTCTATTGGTGTTGGCACTGTGCATTATTGGTGGATCTTTGTGGGTTTCCAATGCAATGGTGCGCAAAATTGCCGTGAAAGAAACGGCGAAAGCACGGCAATGGGCACAAGCCATTCAAAAGAAAGCGGAATTGGTTCGGTTTTCCCGCCAGACCTTTATGTCGCTTCAGCAAAAAGAACGTGAGCGCATCGAAATTGTAGTTTCCGCTCAAAAAGCCTTGCTGAATCCCACTAACCTTGGGGCTAACCAAGACATTGATTTTGCCATGAGCATTATCAATGGAAACAAGGACATTCCCGTCATACTGTTGGACGACCGAGGTGAAATTTCTCAGTCGAAGAATGTCGTTTTGGAACCCTCGATATCGGGAGAAAAACATAAAGATTCCCTCCTGAAAGGTTTAGCGCAACGATGGATAAAGGAAGGTCGCTTTTTCTCCATCGAAGTGTTTGAGGGATTTGAAATGACCTATGCTTTTGATGAATCGGTGCAATTAAAATCGCTGAAAAAGCAAAGCGATTCATTGATCAACACCTTCAACCAGGATTTAATCAGCGATACCCGCCTCATGCCCGTGATTTTAGTGGACTCCCTGCAACAAAAGGTTATGGCGACCAACGTACCCGGTTCGAATCAAGCGGTATTGGCAAAATTAACCGAGTTCTCTGCGCTCAATGACCCCATTCGCATCAATCTGGGCTCAACCGCTCAATGGTTGTTTTACGACCAAAGCCCAGAAGTGAAACAACTAAGATGGTTCCCCTACCTTCAACTGGCGTTAATAGCGCTGATTGTGATCATTGGCTACCTTGTTTTTTCAACCTTTCGTCGTGCAGAGCAAAACCAAGTTTGGGCAGGTATGGCCAAAGAAACCGCTCATCAATTAGGCACTCCTATTTCTTCCCTTTCGGCTTGGCTCGACTTTCTTGAGGTCCAAGAGGTAGATTCTGAGTCGTTAGCTGAAATGCGCAAGGACATCGCACGGTTGGAAAACGTAACCGATAGGTTTTCTAAAATCGGTTCTGAAACCAAGTTGGAAAATGCAGACATCTCGGAAACCGTTAACCATATCATTGAATACTTGAAGCCTAGGCTTTCACAAAAGGTTGAAATTACCGTGGAAAAAACCGAAAGTCAATCCATGCTCGTCCCCCATAACCCAGCGTTGATGGAATGGGTGATCGAAAACATCACGAAAAATGCAGTAGATGCCATGGAAGGATCAGGTAAACTTAACGTGCGGTTTTCCCAATCCAAGAAATGGGTCAACATCGATTTGGAGGATACGGGAAAGGGGCTTTTACCGAAACAATTTAACGCGATTTTTCAACCCGGTTATAGCACGAAGAAACGCGGCTGGGGCTTGGGATTATCCTTAGTGAAACGCATTGTTGAAAGCTACCACAAAGGAAAAGTCTACGTACTCCGGAGCGAACTTGGTCTAGGCACCACCTTTCGGATCAGTTTACCTTTATAAATTTTCCAAGTCTGGAACCCTCATCACCACAAAGGACTTTAACACCACATCACCCACCTCAGGAATATTTACATGAATAAGGTACGTGCCTCCCGAAACCGGAATATTGGCCTCGTTGCACAGGTTCCAATCTTGATATGTAATCGGGCTGTCTTTTTTAAATTGTCGTAAGCGTTTCCCTTGAGCATTGTAGATGGTTATGGTGCAGCGTTCGGGTAAGTTCGTGATTTTGATTTTTGCGTCGAGTTTTGTCCTCTCGTAATCGGAGTAGGCATAGTAAGGATTCGGTACCACGTTGATCATTTTCAAGGCATCTTTCAAAGCGTCTTGCGCTCCCAATTGGGTGGCAATCGCATCCATCGACCATCCGTACATCGGCTTGCCGCCGT
>JBJTXE010000389.1:0-2761 GCA_046082075.1 Bacteroidota bacterium | reverse complement strand
TAGCGAATTACTTTATCGTTTAAATAATAACCCTTTTCTACTTGGTCGATGACCTTACCTTTCTGTTCATCTTTCTCTACGGGCACATTTGCGATCGCTTCATGCAGTTCGTAATCGAACGGTTGATCGAGTGTCTGCATCGCCTTAAGACCTTTGGACTCTAGAATTTGATGAATTTTGTTGAAGATCAAGGAAAATCCGTCTTTTAGAATTTGGAGGTCCTCCACCGATGCATTGTTTGCAACTGCGCGTTCGAAGTCATCCAAAACGGGCAACATGGAAACAATCATGTCTTTACTCGCCGTTGAAAGATAATCGGCCTTTTCTTTGAGGCTTCTTTTTCGATAGTTTTCAAACTCAGCGTACAATCGCAAGTGCTTATCTTCTTGCTCTTTCAATTCCGCCTTCAATTCCAGCAACTGATGTTCCTGAAGATCATTGGTTGGTTGATTTTCCTGGGCTTCCGGCCCTGCATTCGATGCTGCTTCAACTTTCTTTTTACTCATTGGAAAAAATTTGTACCTCGACTTGTCAATTAAAGTTCCAAACTTACAAAATTCAACGATTTGCCAAAATGGCACATAAATCGAACGGTACTTTTCTTTTTAGCTGAAATTTCGGCACATTTCAACCAGTTTCGTCGCCTTAATGACATCAAAAACCAAGCGTTCCTCCGAGAAAACTGAGCTAGGGTCAATGCGTTCCTTGGTGGTCGCAGAAAAATGAATGGCATCTGGTTTTACTTGCCCATGAATCGATGATAAATTGGCTAAATTAACCCCACCACCTGCCATAATATCCATCCTACCCTTGGCATATTGGACCATCTCGGATAAGGTGGGAATTCCATTAGTCACGGAATTAGCTAAACCGGAAGATAACACGCGGTCTACCCCAATTTCCACCAACCAATCCATTTCACCACGCCATTCCACCAAATCATCAAAAGCTCGGTGGAACGTAAGCTCGCCGCTCCAAGCTGATCGTACCTTTTGAAGCATGATTCGATCGATTCTCATCGTGTCGTGTAAGGCACCAATAACGATTCCTTGAACCCCTGATTTTGCCAAAAAACCAACCTCTCTTAACATTAAATACTGCTCTTCATCCGTGTAAACAAAGCCCCCTGACCTTGGGCGAATGAGCACATGGGTGTTAAGTCCTAATTCCAAGGCATATTGAACAAAGCCGAATGACGGAGTTAATCCTCCTTGTTCCAAGCATGAGCATACTTCCACCCGATCCACGTGCAGCGCATGGGCACCTTTCAATGCTTCAACCGAAGCGGCGCAGATTTCAATTTTCACGTCGCAAAGTTGCAAAAATCTAGTTAACTAAAGCGTTAAAGCAGGGTTTGTTTTAGCTATATTTGCACAAAACTTTTAGTTATGTCAACGTCTGCCACTCAAGCCTACGACTTTGTCAAATTCCAACAAGAAGTGCTGATGGATTTCAAGCTGGCCTGCCTTTCCCGCGAAGCTTCCTTATTGGGACGAAAAGAGGTTTTAACCGGCAAAGCGAAGTTTGGGATTTTTGGCGACGGAAAAGAATTGGCACAAATTGCCCTAGCAAAATTTTTCCAGAACGGTGACTTCCGTTCGGGTTATTACCGCGATCAAACGTGGATGATGGCCATTGGCCATTTGACCGTGCAATCCTATTTCTCAGGACTTTATGCGCACACCGATATAGCCATCGAACCACAATCCGCCGGACGACAAATGGGTGGACATTTCGCCACACGAAATTTAGATGAAAAAGGAAATTGGAAAAACCTCGTGGAGCAAAAGAACAGTTCCGCGGACATTTCACCTACTGCTGGACAAATGCCTCGTTTACTGGGATTGGCTTTAGCTTCCAAAATGTATAGAAATAATCCAGCGTTACAAACTAAAGAATTTGAGGGATTCTCCTTCAACGGCAACGAAGTCGCTTTTGGTTCGATCGGTGATGCTTCCACCTCTGAGGGTCCCTTTTGGGAAACCATGAACGCTGCAGGCGTATTACAAGTTCCTATTGTGATGTCTGTATGGGACGACGGTTTTGGTATTTCCGTCCCAAGGGATTTACAAACCACCAAAAACAGTATCTCAGAGGCGCTTGCCGGATTTCAGCGCTCCGAAGGTACTCCTGGATTTGAAATTTTTAAAACCAGGGGTTGGGATTATGCCCACTTGTGTAAGACCTACGAACAAGCGGTAAAAATCGCGAGAGAAGAACACGTGCCAGTTTTAGTACACGTTCAAGAAGTGAATCAACCTCAAGGGCATTCAACTTCCGGATCGCACGAGCGTTATAAAAGCGCGGAGCGCATGGAATGGGAAAAATCCCACGATTGCATCTCGAAGTTTCGCGAATGGATTCTTGCTTTTGACAGAGGACCTGAACCCTTGGCGACCGAGGAAGGATTAAACCGAATTGCGGAAGAGGCTAAAAATGAAGTGCGTGACGCTAAAAACACGGCTTGGAAACTCTACACCGAGGATATAAAAGGCGAGAGCGAATCGCTTGAAATCATCCTTAAAGATTTAATACAACAGGGCATTTTAAACCCATCCTTTGAAACGGAATTAACAGCATTAGTCAATAACCGAGAACCGCTCCGCAAGGACGTATTTTCTCAGGGGCGAAGAGCCTTATTTAGCCTTCGCTTTAACGACGTTCAAGACAGAGAAGTACTGAAACAATGGGTTGACGGTAAGCAAAAAGAAAGTTTCGAGCGTTACTCCTCTTTTCTGTACAGTGAATCGGAAACCTCGAT
>JBJTXE010000388.1:0-9003 GCA_046082075.1 Bacteroidota bacterium | reverse complement strand
ACAAAAACGCGTCTTCTATATGATTAAACTCTATCGCATCCGATTTTAGAAAATTCCTTCGTGCCGGTATGTTGAAAAACAAGTTTTTCACTTCAATCAAGGTGCCTTTTGCACAAATCACTTCCTCTTTAGAAATCCATGATCCTCCTTCAAATCGGATATGAAAGCCCGTTGAAGCCGTTGAAGTTTTGGTTTTCATTTCAATTTGAGCAACTGCGGCAATGGAAGCGAGCGCCTCACCGCGAAAACCCATGGTGCCTAATTGAAATAAATCGTCGATCGAACTTAGTTTGCTCGTTGCGTGACGTTCAAAGCACAGGAGTGCATCCTGCTCATTCATTCCTGTACCATTGTCAAGTATGGAAATGAGGGTTCTTCCGCCATCTTTTACCGATACAATGATTTCTGACGCTCCTGCATCTATCGAATTCTCGAGCAGTTCCTTGACAATGGAGGAAGGTCGTTGTACTACTTCTCCGGCGGCAATTTGATTAGATAAATGAATTGGAAGGCGTTTGATTACCTGCATGAAACGATTGACTATAAACAAAAATAAGGATAATTCTGCACGAACTATCCTTATTTTTTTATATTCTGGAGAGGTATTTCTTACATTCTAACAACCGTTCCTAAATAGTCGGATTTTTCCCCGGGTTCAGGCTTGGATAAATTGACTTTCCATACATATGCTTTGTTGGAATCTGCCAATTTTCCGGTTCTTTTGTCAATGCCGTCCCAAGGTATTAACGCATCGGTTGTTTCAAATACAATACCACCATCGCTGGGGTCTAATACCACCATTCTGAATGGAGTACCACGTTGCGTCAACGCGAAAGGAATGAAGGTGCTTTTTCGTGAATCCTGTGACAGCGGTTCAAAAGCATTCACGGATAGTAAGTTATAGTCTTCCGCCACATAAAACGTTTCGATAGATTTCCCACGGCAGCCCATTTCATTGCTTGTTTCAACGCTTAATGTATAGTTGCCTTTGTTGAAAGCTAGCATCTCCATTTCTTTACTGCAACAAGTAACATGAGTCTCTTGAGAAGCAATCGCAGTCACCGTATTTTCAGTTTTGATGGATGCATGTCGGTATGGTAGCCCTGAATTATAGTACAATTCGCCTACAACAATCTCACTGCTCGTTACCCCTACAACAGCGTGGTTTTGAAGGCTTACACCCGAAACAGAATGAACAACTTCGTAATTGCCCACAGGTAATTTGATCTTTTTTGTGGTGTTTGAGGATATTTTCTCTTCGAACTCTTTTGATCGAAGTACAATTCCGAAATCATTGGCGTTTTGAACGTCTAGCGCATCGTTTTCACATGTCGGAAGTACGAGTGCTGTAAAATTCTCGGACAATTTAGGGGCAATATTTTGGATGGATTCTTGCTCCATTTTTCCAATTTGCGCAGGCTGTAGAACGGCTGTTTCCGTTGAACCTTGCTCTTTGGACTTCGTGGTTTGGTTGTCGCTGTTATGTACTTCGGATGTTGCTCCTTCTGGCTCCGATAGGTTGCTTGTTTGCGCTAACGGGACATCGTTTTGATCCGTAATCTTCGTTTTTTCAGATGTTTGGTCGTTTGAAACTCGTTTAGCTGTCTCTGGGTTGTGTACAACCTGTTCGGTTTTGTTTTGTTGTTCAACCTCCGATACTTGCGTTTTTTTGATAGGACTTTCGGAATTGTAGTAGGCGATTGCCGCCACACTAACCAAGACAGCCAAACCAGGCAACCCCCACTTCACAAAGGGGTTTTTACGAGGTGGAATTCCAGCATCCAATCGATTGGATAGTTTTTCCCAAGCCGCAGGATTGTACGGTTCACTTTGCGATTCTATCGCTTTTTTAAATAGGTCGTCTATATTACTCATAGCGTTTTAGACTTTATGTACATTCTTTTTTTCTAACATCTTTTGCAAGTTCATTCGTGCCTTGGCTAAATTGGATTTGGAGGTTCCTTCGCTTATTCCTAAGATTTCCGCAATTTCTTTGTGAGAATACTCTTCAAAAACATAGAGGTTGAAAACCGTTCGATAGGCAGGCGACAGGTCATTTACGCTGTCCAAAGCCTTTTGATAAGACAATTGAAGGGTTTCCAAGTCTTCTTTTTCCTCCATCTGATTTACTCCGGGATCTTTAAAGTCGTTATCGTTCTCCGATAAAAACGGATTGCGTTTTGCTTTTCGAATAGCGTCAATTGCTGTATTCGAAAAAATTCTTCGCATCCAACCTTCGATAGAACCCCGAAAATCAAACAAATCCAACTTGTCAAAGACCTTAATAAAACCGTCTTGTAAAACCTCTTGGGCGCTGTCTCGGTCTTTGATGTAACGTAAACATACCGACATCATTTTACCATAGTACAGCTCAAAAAAACGGTTTTGGGCCTTTCGCTCCTTTCTAATACACGCCTCAACAAGTTCTTTTAGGTTCTCCAAGGTTTTAGTCGCTTTACGTCAGGTATATTGATGCAGTTGCTTTGTGGGAAATAAATTCTTCCAAACTTTTAAGAATTTTGATAAAATTAAAGGACTTATTGTAATTTCGCAAGGCGATAAACAAATATATAAAATCATTAATCCATGAAAATAACCGTTGTTGGTGCAGGAAATGTTGGAGCAACCTGCGCAGATGTTTTGGCCTCTAGAGAAGTTGCCAATGAAATCATTTTATTAGACATCAAAGAAGGCTTCGCAGAAGGAAAAGCACTGGACATTTGGCAAACCGCTCCAATCAATCAATACGATTCAAGAACGATTGGTTCCACCAATGATTATACAATGACCAAAGATTCGGATGTTGTGGTAATTACCTCTGGTTTACCTCGTAAGCCCGGCATGTCGCGCGATGATTTAATCGCCACCAATGCGGGTATTGTGAAGACTGTAACCGAAAACATCGTAGCTCACTCTCCAAATGCTATTATTATTGTTGTATCCAATCCGTTGGATGTTATGACATATTGCGCTTATTTGAACGCCAAAATGGACTCTCGTAAAGTTTTTGGAATGGCTGGTATCTTAGATACTGCGAGATATCGAGCTTTTTTGGCCACAGAACTCAACGTTTCGCCAAAAGACATTCAAGCAGTGCTAATGGGAGGTCACGGGGATACCATGGTTCCGCTTCCGAGATATACCACCGTATCAGGAATTCCCGTTACGGAACTTATTGCCGAAGATAAATTAAATGAAATCATTGAGCGCACCAAGTTTGGAGGAGGCGAGATTGTGAAATTGTTGGGTACTTCCGCGTGGTATGCTCCCGGAGCGGCTGCTGCACAAATGGTGGAAGCTATTGTACGCGATCAAAAACGAATTTTCCCAGTATGCGCTTGGTTACAAGGTGAATATGGGTTGAACGATATCTACCTCGGAGTTCCTGTAGTTCTTGGTAAAAACGGTATCGAGAAAATCATTGAACTTCAATTGAACGATGCGGAAAAAGCCTTATTGACAGAATCTGCTGAGGCTGTTAAAAGCGTAATGGATGTTCTTGACAACATGAACGCGAACGCTTAAGCTAGCCACATGGCACATTATAAAGGCTGCAAAAATGCGGCCTTTTTTTATAATTCTACGGCTCCTATGTCCGGAGGATTCTGTCTTGGATTTCCCAAAATATCAAGGCTTAGCCCAGTATTTAACCCATTTCCGTTTAAGGGAGAATTTGGTAAATAGAGAAAATCACCCTGTGCCGTATTTTCGAATAAAGGGTTTTGGTTCCAAAGCACGTTCGTGTAAAAAGCATCCGAGAAAACCGAGTCACTGCGAATTAAGCAATTGGAAAATTGAAAGTTTATGGTTACCCCGTTCATATGAAGGGTGTCAATGGCTAAATTAAAGTCGTTGGTTCCATAAATCACACAATTGGTCATGGTCCCTTCATGGATGGATCCAACATTGGTAATTCCTGAGATTGGATTTGAGTAATAGTTGCTTATTCCTACCGCTGATGCTTTGGCAGAACCGAATCCTAACAAATTACAATGGTTGAAATTAAAATCGCCCCCTTCAAGGACCAGTAACGCGTGCGTTTCATTGCTATGAATGATGCAGTTTTCGGCCCTTACTTTGGCACCGGAATACATAAAAACCCCGTACCTCGACATGTTGAAAATGCGCGTGTTGTTCAGTTGTAAGGTGTACCCTGTATTCGTCGGGGATTCGCTAAAAAGATGCACTCCAGCGGTTCCGTTTTTGATGATGGCATAATCAATGCTTGAGGGTAAAGCCTCATGGAAATAAATGCCATAATATTGACCAGGAACATCGTCGTACATGGCTTCTAAACGATCGCCTTGAAATATTACTTCTTGGTTCAACATACCCTGAACCTGAAGGGAGCCTTTATAGACATATAAAAGTGCATTTTTGTGGAGGTAAATGTTCGTTCCAGCGGGAATGGTTAAGGTTTTCGAAGAGTCCACCGCAGCGTAACCGTAAATTACATGCGGTTTGTCGTTCGGCCAAGTTCCTTCGTTTAAATCTTTGTAGTGGAAATATGCGTCTTGACCCCAAACGGCCAGTTTTACATATTGGTCTTTTCCGTTCGTTCTAAATCTGATGGAGTCTTCAATAATCAAGGGTAAATTTTGACCGTTTACGGAAAGGGTAACTTCTACAAAAGCAAATAAGCTGTCTTTTCCTTCTATGATCATTTCACCAAGGCTGGTGCCTTTTACTCCATCAACATTCATTCTAAAAGGAGAATTTGCACCTCCCATCAATTCAATTTCTTCAATTTTTACGGATTTACTGGAGGGATTGTAAATTTTAAACTGTTGGGTGGTTGAACCAACCGTTGTGAACACCGTATCAAAAACCAGCGTGTCCTTTGAGAAATAGATGTTCTCCTGGGAAAAAGGCTTAAGTTTTTTGCAACTGCTCAGCGATTGACTCAGGAACAAGACAAAGAATAAACAACCGAGAAAATATAAAAGTCGCATGCGGGTTCGTAACGCACAAACTTACGGAATATTCTATGGTCTAATTGTACTAAATTTACCGAATGAACCTTTTTCTCGAACAGATGTAATGAATGGCATGAAATACTCGACTTTTTACCTGCAATTTTCATGGTCTCTTCTCTTCCCAGGGTTTTTATTTGCTCAAGTTCCTCAAAGCAATAACAGCAATGGAAATTTACCACCACAGGAAGAATCCATCATTCCCGGTTTTAAGACCGACTCCGTTTTTACATACGGAGATGCTGAGGACATGAATTTTAGAGGAGCCCGACAGGAATTCAATGCCTACGATGCAGAGGTCCATAAATTCAAGGCTGCCAAATCTGCGGTGAGGATGAATACCCGCTCCCGTTCCGCAGACCCAACTCAAGAGCAGGAATTGGACCGATTGTACATGAATGCGAATTCGATTAACCCATCAGAACCGACCAACGGTGCCTTGTTTTATGATCTGGGTAATTACGACGCTAACAGGGCCTATTGGTTGGAAAGAGCGGTAAAAGCAAAGCCCAACGATGCTTCAATTTTGGAATTATGGTGCGCTAATGCCGCAGTTACAGGAGATACCGTTAGTTTGCGAAATAGGTTGAATGCATTGGATAGTTTAGGTTCTTTTCCCCAGGATATTCGATGTTATGGAAAAGATTTGCTCACCTCAACTCCGCTCGATGCGGTGTTGGTAAGCCATGGTCGATGGGACACTTTTGGACTGTTGTACGAACAACTTCAACACAAAAATTCTACCATCATCAATGCATCATTGGAGTTCATGCAAAGCCCACAATACCGTATGTTGTTGCAAAACAGAGGATTAAACCTGCCTTCGCAAAAATCAGTAGACGTCACTTTTTTTAAGGAACTGGTCCAATTGAATCCGGAGAAAACCTTTGCTTTTTCTATGACCATTCCCAGTGCCTATTTGGAGTCCTTTCAGAACGATATGGTTCCCGTTGGCCTGGTTTTCGTTTACCCCAACGAGCTTTCGGATGCAAGCATTCTGGAACAAAACCGAAAATTAATGAAAACGTTGAGTTATTTGGATTGTGGACACGCTACTTCTGGAGATTTTGAAACGTTAAAGGATAATTACCTTCCCATGGTTGAAACGGTAGAGCAACTTACGGAAAAAGCGACGAAAGAACAGGTTAAAGAAATTCAGGACAAAAAAAGCGCCATAAAAAAACGCAAAGCGCCGAAAAAATGAAGATCGTAAAAAACGGATTTAACGACTACAGCGACGAGGAGCTTATGCTAGCTATACAGCAGGGTGAAAAGCCTGCGTTCAATGAGCTGTACGCGCGTTATTCCGATAAACTTTACGGTTACCTGCTTAAAATGCTTTGGTACAATGAGGTTCGCGCTCAAGACCTATTACAAGATTTATTCGCGAAAATAATAACACAACCGCACCTTTTCGATACAGAACGCAACTTTAAAACATGGATCTACACCATTGCATCGAATTTGTGTAAAAATGAATTTAAGCGCAATGAAGTTCGCAAGGGAACGGTTAATGGAGTTGAGCAGTTTCATTCTTTGTCGACGGATGAAAACTTGGAGAAGACAATCCAAGAACATCAATTCCGTGATGCGCTAACGGAAGAATTAAAGCGATTGGATGATAAGCACCGCGAAGTTTTTGTCCTCAAGCATATCGATGGTTTATCCATCAAGGAAATTTCAGAGATAACAGGAGCCAATGAGGGCACGGTTAAATCTCGATTGTTTTATGCCATAAAAAAATTGGCAGACGCTTTAAAAATGTTCGATTACGCTTAATAATTTGGAAATGGATTGGTTAAAAAACACCTCGGAAAACTCACACTGGAACGAAGACGATAAGGCGGAGTTACACACTCATTTCGACGATGACGCCTCCTTTGACCAGGTAAATTCCCTGTTGAGGGAAAGCGAGAAAATCATGCCTCAAGAAGCACCGGTAGAGGTATTAAACCGATTGGATCGTCTTTTTGATGAAACGTATTCTCAGCCCAAACCTGTTACAAAGTATACCGCAAATTTTTGGCGTTTTTCATGGTTGGCAGCAGCAGCTCTAGTTCTTGGTGTTTTATTGGTTTACCCTTGGCGCACCCGTGATGAGGCTCCTGCACCTGTCGCCCAAAAGGAAAAAAAGGAACAAGCATCAAACCCCAAGGAAAGTGAGGTTATTTACACGGAAAAGGAAGTTCAACCGGAAGAAGAAGAACCGATAATAGCCCGTTTAGAAGACAAGGATGGCTACAAAATTACCGAGAATTTGAACGATGAGGCAGAGGCTGTTTCGTTGATATCGGAAAAAACAAAGGACGCTCCAGAGCTTTCAGAGCCCACCTACTCCGGTGTTGTAACGTATCCCTTCATGGCACAAGTGGAGGATTCGAAAGCAAACAAGTCCTTAGAAGACGATCCAAAGTCCAATACTGCTAAGAAAGATGAGGTGTATCGAGATAAATTCGAACAGCGTAACGACGAACAACTTGCAGAAGTAAGTATGTTAAAAAAGAATATTAAAAGCAAATCAAGGAAAATTGATACCGGTGCAATGTTGAAGAACATCAAGCCCGTTTTTTAACTTCTCAACACAAAATGTTCCTTACGTTGCCCTGTTCGTTTCACGAGCATACCCATGCGGAAAAAGTCGATGCTTACGTTAAATGAATGGGATTTGCAGAGGGTTTTCCATGCATCGAACATTGATTCGCTCCAACGAATGTCATCTAAAATTACCACGGATTGATCATGAATCATGTTCTCTAAGGCGTTACAATACCTTAATAAAGCTTTTCCATCGTGGTGTCCGTCGATATAAATCAAGTCGAAAATTTGCGGCTCAAGTTCCAGCATGAAATCTGAAAAAGGTTGGTTTATTACCGAAATTTGATCGGGATTTAGCGCGTGTTGTTGAACGTTGATTTGGGCAATTTGTGCTACAGGTGTACACCCTTCAACGGTAATAATTCGGCCTGTTGGATTTCCCAAATGCATCGCCAATGTTCCTCGGCCCAAGGAAGTTCCTAGTTCGAGCATGGAATTTGGTTGGTAATGTTTCGTTAGCCGATACAATAAATCTCCGTATTTTTTGGAAGAGCTCGATCGATGAATTTCGCTCACCATGCGTTCGCGTCCCAAATGTTTTGATCCTGCTCCAAAATCTTCGAAGTCAATCAATTGATCATTGTTTGCTTGTTCTTGGTCAAAGGATACAAGAACCTTTTTCACCTCTTGAGGAACCTTAGCTCGAAGGGCTTGGTCGGCCAGCTCGTACACAAAAGGGGAGTGGATCCCCTGTCTTTTTTTGGCGTGTAGTTGATATTTTATACCTTCGAGGAGCAAATTCATAGAACAACGTATCCCTAAATTATTTCATGGATTCGGATAAAGATACCCTAATTTCCCAACAACGAGCGCGTTTATTCTCGTCGCTTACTGTACCTTCTATTGTCAGAGCATGTACCTTGAAGGACGGAATCGTAAGGTTGGATGAAAACGAGTTAGAGCACTATAGAAAGATATTTCGATTGGATTCCTCGACCATCACCTACTTTATTCCCGCTTCCGGTTCGGGTTCGCGAATGTTTGATTTTTTACAGCTTTTTTTGGGTTCTTCGGGTCAAGAACAAAAAGAGGAAGTTCAGTTGTTTTTAACAAAACTCCCCGACTTTGCCTTTAATGCCATGATCAACGATGGTTGGCGCGAGGATCTTCAGTCCGGAACACCTGATTTGTTGGCCTTTTGCGAGTATTTGTTAGGCCCTAAAGGGCTCCATTTTTCTACTTTGCCTAAAGCTCTTTTCCCTTTTCATACCTCAGGCGAACAACGGGTTTCCCCCTTGGAAGGCCACCTTCGACTTGGAACGGCTATTTCCCATAAAGTGAATGCGTTTCATTTTACCCTTCAGGAAGAACATGTCCCATTAGTTCGTCAATTTATCGAGTGTTTACCCACTAAATTCTCCTTCGATATCGATTTTTCAGTGCAGACTGCCGAGAGCGATTCGTATGTTTTTGACGAATTTCAAAAGGTATTGGT
>JBJTXE010000387.1:0-2578 GCA_046082075.1 Bacteroidota bacterium | reverse complement strand
GGAAGCTGCTGGCGGATTGCATTCGTTCATGCATTGGGACGGTCCAATTTTGACCGACAGCGGGGGCTACCAGGTGTATTCCTTGGCAAACTCTCGTAAAATCACCGAGGAAGGAGTGCGTTTCCAAAGCCATCTTGACGGAAGTTACCACTGGTTTACACCGGAGTCTGCGATCGATGTGCAACGTGCCATTGGGGCAGATATCATCATGGCATTTGATGAATGCACCCCCTACCCATGCGAATACGGGTATGCGAAAAAGTCCCTAAAACTCACGCATGAGTGGCTTTTGCGTTGTGTACAACAAATGAATCAAACGGAAGCCAAATACGGACACCAGCAAACCTTGTTTCCTATTGTCCAAGGTTCGGTGTACGAGGATTTACGCAAAGAATCCGCGGAATTCATGTCAGAATACGGTGAGGTTGGAATAGCCATTGGTGGTCTTTCGGTAGGAGAACCCGAAGAAGAATTATACGCAATGACCGAAATTGTTACGGAGATTCTTCCCGCTGAAAAAGCCCGTTACTTGATGGGCGTTGGCACCCCGTGGAATTTGCTCGAGTGCATAGCCTTGGGAATCGACATGTTCGATTGCGTTTTACCCAGTAGGAATGCCCGACACGGATTGCTCTATACGCGTGAAGGAACTATCAATATTAAAAACAAGCAATGGGAATTTGATTTCTCACCTATCGACCCAATCTCCACTTTAGCCAGCGACCATTATTACACAAAAGCGTATTTGAGGCATTTGTTCAGAACGCAGGAGAATTTAGGACTGCAATTAGCTACCTTACACAATTTGGCATTTTACCTGGAATTGATGAGGGAAGCTCGGGAGAAAATTGAATCGGGAACCTTTTCCGCGTGGAAGAACCAATTAATTCCAAACTTGAAACGTCGCTTATAAATGTTGAGCATCCTGGATAAATACATTATTCGAAAATTCCTCAGCACGTTTTTCTTCATGCTCGGAATCATCATGCTCTTTGCAATGGTCTTTGATGTTTCTGAAAAACTGAGTGAGTTTATTTCAAATCAAGCGCCTGTTCGCGCCATCTTATTCGAGTATTATTTGAGCTTCTTTCTGTTCCACGGGAACATGTTCTCCTCGATGATCATTTTCATATCAGTGATATGGTTCACTGCAAAACTCGCCCAAGACACGGAATTAGTGCCCATGTTTTACTCTGGTAAACCCATGCATAGATTTCTTAGACCCTACATGCTTTCTGCCACAGTATTGATGATGTTATCCTTGCTTCTTAACCATTACATTGTGCCGAATGCCAATAAATTACGGCTTGGATTTGAGGAAAAATATTACCGTGATGTGATGACCGTAGAAAACTATCACGCTGATTATCCTAACCATACCACCGTTTATTTTTCAAATTACACGAATGATCAGGGTAAAGTATCCAACCTCATTGTTCAACGATGGGACACCACGGGAAAACCGGTTTTCTTTCTAAAAGCAAATACTGCTCAGAATGCACCCAACAGTTATGCTTGGAAATTGCATCATGTGTATATTAAAGAACTGAAGTTTCCTAAAGGCACCTTGCGGCACGTTAGCGCATTGGATACCGTTTTCAACTTTTCCATTCAAGATATGGCACAAAGGGAAAACGTTGCGGAAACTATGACCTCCCCTGAGTTGTCGCGTATGATCTCGAAAGAAAAAAGCAAAGGATCCTCCCGCGTATCTTTTTATGAAATTGAGTTATACCAAAGGACCTCTTATCCATTTGCTACGTATATTCTCACGCTGATTGGTTTCTCTGTTTCGTCGCAAAAACGACGGGGCGGCATCGGAATGAACGTTGCCATTGGACTCGCTTTTGTATTCGTCTATATCTTTTCCATGAAAATCATGGCCGTTTCGGCCTTAAACTTGGGCATACCTGCCGCAATTGCCGTATGGATTCCTAACCTCCTTTTCGGCGTCATCTCCATAGTACTTTACCGAAGAGCTTTACGATAGGAATTCGTTAAAACTACTCAGAAAATCACTCACTTAACGTAAAAACACGTAGTCATTGACGCGTAATTGATGGTATTTAACATCACAAAATCAAGAAGTTAGGGCATCGATTATTATACCCCCACCATCTTTGTCTCAGAAAACGGAAAACAACTTTAAAAACAAATATCATGAAAAAGCAAAACAACTTCGGAATCTTATTAGCAGGAATGCTAGGATTAAGCGCTTTCAGCGCAAACGCTCAAAACAGCGCTGTATGGGCACGAATTTATGACGATGTGCAAATGCCAAGCGTTCTTCCCAATGGAACCATCGGTGCCGCTAACGGTACATTTGCCAGTGCTCTGAATCAAGTGGGAGTTACCCACATTGCACAGGCATTGCCCAATTCAAAAAACGAACAATTATTAAATGTCGTTTCGATACAATGTGCATGCGATGAAAGCACTTTAACTCAAACTTTAAGAAACTTTCCGAACCTTGTCGCTGAAATTGAACGCGCTCCTGAATACCACACGCTTTATGTTCCCAACGATTACCATGCGGCCTTTGGTTCAAACTATGCCCTTGATCTGATCAAAGCTCCAC
>JBJTXE010000386.1:0-2557 GCA_046082075.1 Bacteroidota bacterium | reverse complement strand
CAGCATTTGTGCCTCCAAGGTTAAATGCTCCATGACCATGACAACGCGTTTTTTCATGTCCATTTCTTCGAGCATTTCTTGCTTTTTCGCTACATCGGCGTTCATGTTCGAGGAAATGAAATTGACCAAGAAGGTTGGGCTGTCGATGTTGCCAATCGCAAATTGTGCTTCGGAAGGAATATTGGGACTATCGCGAATGATTTGAAGCGCCAAGTCTTTCACGGTGTTGATCATGACTTTGAATTCTTTGTCCTTCTTGTCGATGGGAACTTCGTTCAGAATGTTCACCTTCGCCTTCATGTAGGGCTCGGTCTGCAGGGGAGTTACAATTTCGAAGCGTCGCTTACCTTGAATGATGACGGTGGAACTTCCATCGGGCATTTTTAATAAGCGAACAATTTCCGCTACGGTTCCAACGGTATTTAAATCGCCGAAGTTGGGGGATTCTTGGTCTTGGTTTTTTTGCGAAACCACCCCGATGATTTTGTTGCCCTTGTTGGAGTCTTGAATGAGCTTGATCGATTTGTCGCGTCCCACGGTGATAGGAATGACCACCCCTGGAAACAGTACGTTGTTGCGGAGCGGTAGAATGGGGAGCTCTTCGGGAAATGCCTGACGGTTCACTGATTCCTCTTCCTCGGCGGTAATGAGGGGTATGAATTCAGAATCTCCATCGATGGGGGCCAAGTAGGGGAAAGGGGACAAATGTTCGTTCATGGTGTGTAGTCATTTTGGCAGAAAGCATCCTTCGGGATTTCTCCATATTGCGCTCTATGCTCGTTTTTACAAGATACTACGCTATTTTGCAATCTACGTGCCAACTCAAAGTAACGGAAATTTTGTCATAGCCTTCCCATCTCCCGATAACTATTGTAAATTTGTTAAAAACATTCGCAATGCGCCGTTTAATGATTTTGCTGCCCTTTATTTTCGCAGCTTTCTTTTCTACCGCCCAAGATACCACGTGGGTTCAAACGTTTACCTTTGATTCCATCACCAATCGACACGACCAGTTCCTTTTTCCAGCTTCGTTGGATACGCTGCGTTTTGAAAAAGTGTTGATGTATTACAAACTGAAATGCAGCCCGCTAACCACTTGGGATCAATACGATTGTGGGGAATGGGATTACCTCACCTACACCCGTGTTTTTGATCATACCGGGGATTTTGATTCCGTGAAGAGGGAGTCGGGGAAATACCTCGCGAATTTTGCCACACAAGGAATTATACCTTACAACACGGCTCAGGCAGCTGCACAGTGGTTCAATGTTCAACAACACACGCAGTCGTTTCGAACAGGAGAATTGTTGCAAGATTATACCTTGAATCCTGGTAATGGCACCACCCAACTTCCCTTTCATACGCAAAGCCATGGCGGTATTTATCAATTCGTTGTTACGGCGCAAGAACTGCTCGCAGCAGGCTTACAACCTGGCGACTTGCAATCGCTAACCCTTTTTGTGAACAACCTTGGTCTGAACGAAGGACTGCCTTTTCCAACGATTGCGCTCAAGGGGACTAATCTTGCTTCTTTAAGCACCTTGGTAACGGGTGGTTTCACCGAGGTATACAACCGAAATATCGGCGCAGGAAGCTTGCAAATGGGAGCCAACCGCTTTTTGTTTTTTCAGCCTTTTGCGTGGGATGGTCTACAGAATATCATTGTTCAATGCACTTTCGACCAAGAGGCGCCTCTGCAAAGCCAGGCGTCATTCGATGCGGAAAACGGTCCATCGGCAACGAGCATGTATTTTGAAGGTAGCAACGGTGTGATGGAATTCGACGGAACCAATTATTCCATGTTGGAACTCTCCGATACTTTGGTTAATGGTGATGTTACCATTGAATTTTGGGCTAAAGGCAATGCCAACAACGGAACGAACACGACCATCTTGGAAGCATACGATACCTTGAACAACCGAATCTTGAACATTCACATGCCGTGGAGCAATAACAACGTCTATTGGGATGCGGGCAATCAAACCGGCTATGATCGCATTAATAAACCCATGAATGCCGCCGAAATTGATAACAATTGGAACCATTGGGCTTTCGTGAAAAAGCAAAGTACTGGACAAATGTTCATCTACAAAAACGGTCATACATGGCATTCGGGAAACAATTTAAACCGTACCGTCGGGTACATCCATCGGTTCAATTTGGGGGCAAACCGCGATTATGGACTCAAATGGAAGGGTCAAATGGATGAGTTTCGCGTGTTCAAAACGGCCCTGGATTCTGCCACCATATTAGCGAACTATCAAACGAAAATCGATAACAGCCATCCGAATTATAACGCGTTGATGGTGTACTATGATTTCGATAATGAACATTACGCCGACGACCGTTCTCCGAACGATTACAAGTTGATGTTGAGCGACGGTTTCGATCCGGTTACTGGTAGCATGATCAAAAGTGCAGCGCCCCTTGCAGGTATCCAAACCTTGAACGAACGTCCTGTGGTGGCTTTTGGTCAAGGGACCGTGGCAGGCGCGGTACAAACGCTCAATGTTTTGGAGCAAAAGACCATGGAACCAACCGTAATTTTCGAGATAGC
>JBJTXE010000385.1:0-2831 GCA_046082075.1 Bacteroidota bacterium | reverse complement strand
TGGACTCCCCTAAATTTTCAGGAGTAGACCATGAACCGTCCACGAACGTCGTTTTCCAAATATCCGTGCTGTAAACCGTATCAACTTTTTTACCATTCCATGACAACAAGGCAAGACCTGTGAAGCCATCAGAGCAAGACGTCCACTTTACCATGCTACCCGGCCTATCCGAGATAAAATATACGTTGCCTTCAGCATCCATGGAAGCATGACCTGTACTGAATTGTGGCGAATTGAAAGGGAATTCAATTTCAACCAACTCTTCTCCCTCAACACGGTAAACGTGCTGTTGCAAACGGCGGTATTTCACCGTATCCGTTTTGTCCTTTTCTTTAAAATTCGTTGTTACGAACAGCAATTTTTTATCAGGGCTGAACGATACAGGACCATCATGAGAACGGTTGCGGTCCAAGGCTCTCCAGCGGTTTTTGTAGATGAAATCAATCCAGAAGGGTTTTTGATAGAACTTATATTTTTGAAGCGCCTGTGCGGAATCGTAATATGCGACATCGGAGTAAAACTGCCCGGTTCTTGGATAGCTGCGGTTAATGGCAATGTGGTTGTATTCGTTGGAAACGAATAAGATACCTGTTTTATAAGGAAAAGCTCCGTACTCCTCACCTTTCGAGCCTTTTTTGTACATACGCACTTGATAATCCGAAGTGCGATTGGCATTCGAAGCGTACAATGAAAGATTTTGCTTACGGGCGTTTAAATATTCCGAATCAGGATTTGATGTTAACGCTGAATCCAAGGCACCTGAAGTTCGTGTACCTAGATTGCAATAGCGCAATGCATTAAGGTAAAACAACCATTCTTTCTCAGTGCTATTCGCCTTTTCACCCCTCAATAAGCTTGATTTTTTGGTGAACCAATAAACCGTTTTACGGTAATGCTCAGAGTAATATGAAGCCTCCAAGGTCTTTCGTAGGATGAAGGATTCTTTGAATTTCTTTTTCTCGGATGCTGTCAATAATTCTTCCCATACCGGTAAAGCCTCTGAAAACTTACATTGAGAAGACAATTCATTGGCATAATTAATTTTATACTCTTGGGCCCAACCTTGGAAACAGCACAAAAGACCAGCAAGAAGAAAGATAGTTGTCGCTTTCATATTAAAAATATCTAGGGCTTTGAATCGCATTATTTTTTCCACGTAAATCAAACGAAATCATGAGTTCGTGGGTCGCCCATTGATTCACCATTTTTCCATTCAACGGAAAATCGAAGGCATAACCTGCACTACACCAATCCTTGATTTGGTAAGCAAAATTAAATCCTGCACAATCCGTAGTACGATACAAACCACCGATCCAAAAACGCTTGTACAGATGCACGCTAAGGTTCAGGTCGGCTATAATTGGACCACTGCCCGTATACTTTACTAAAACAGAAGGCTTGATATCGAAGGTTGAACCAAAACTGTGCACATAACCCCCCGTTAGATAAATATGCCGTTGTAAATAGGAGTTACCCGTACTGTTGTCAATGCTTCGTTTGATAAGTCTCGGAATGGACAAGCCCGCATAGAAATTCTTGTCGTAGAAATAGGCTCCAAAACCAAAATTTGCTTTGGTTTGACGGAACGAATTCAAATAGTTAGCATCGGTGGGGTCATTCACTATCAATCCCGAAAAATCATAACCGTATTGTTGGATTCCTCCAGAAAGCCCAAGGGACAAACGCATATTATCATCGTTCAAGCGCAGATGGTATGCGAAATTTGCCATGGCATTCAAGGCGGTCCGTGAACCGATTCGATCGTAAGCAATGTTCCCACCTAACCCAATGTTCTGGCGCAAAACCGGTCCATGGAACGACAAAAACTGGGTATTTGGAGCACCTTCCCATCCGATCCACTGCGCTCGAGTAACGCCTGTGACGTTAAATGTGCCTCGACTTCCGGCATACCCCGGATTGAATTGCAGAGGATTGAAAAAGTACATGGAGGTTTGCGCGTCTTGCTGACTCCATAGGGCTGTACTGCCTAGTACAACATAAAATAATATGGCAATCTTTTTCATCATGGCTGTATTTCAATATATCCTTGGTAAATGTCCTGTGACTTCTTATTGGTATCCACTAGATAGAAATAAGTTCCAGCGGGTAAAGGGTTCGGGTGGGTTCCTCTCAAATGGCCGTTCCAGTCGTTATTATAGGGCCTCGCTTCAAATACTTCATTACCCCAACGGTTGTACACTTTTACTTTGATGTCAGGATATTGAGCCGTATTGAGGAAATACCAAAGTTCGTTTAAATTATCCCCATTCGGCGATAGGAACTGAGGAATGACAATAGGAATCAACGGGGTACATCCCAAATCAAACGAGGATGAAACCGAACACCCCGCAGCATCTGTAGCGGTAACCGTATACGTACCTGCATCGATATTATTGGCTGTAGGACCGCTATTTCCAGAAGACCAACTGTACGAAAAGCCTCCCTGTCCACCAACGGCAACCACCGTCAAACTACCGTTAGCTTCCAGGCACTCAGACCCCGTTGAATCAATTTGAGCAATGGTAATTTGCGTTGGTTGGGTAATCACGACCGTTGTATCATCGATGCAACCGTCTTCATTGGTCACCTCCACGGAATAAGTTCCGGCACTTAATCCATTCACATTGGCTGAATTCGCCAACGACGGTGTCCATGCGTAATTGATATTTGAGCCGTTACCGTTATCTGTATTAATGCTAATCGTACCGTTGGACCCGTTAAAACAAGACACATTCGTAGCATTTACCGAAGTAATATTGATAAGTGTCGGCGGTTCGATGGTTACGGCAAAATTGGAAATACAACCGTTTGAATTATTCGTTAATTGAACG
>JBJTXE010000384.1:0-3200 GCA_046082075.1 Bacteroidota bacterium | reverse complement strand
TAACAGTCCTAGGTGTTTCGGCTTAGATCGAATGTACGAACCCTTGCTACTGAAACGCACTTTTTGGAATTGTGAACGCGCTGCCATCGATAACTTTTTGAACCATATGTACGGTGTTTATCCCCTTGGGGAAGGAACAATAGAAACCGTTACACTACGAGCGAATCCTTTGGTAACCAAAGTTTTATCAACCAATCCTATTCATGATTCTCAAACGGTTGAAAAAAACCGACGAGGAGTGGGAACTATTACTCTTACGATCATTCCAACCCTAGAATTGATTCAATTTGTACGCTCCTACGGGCCGGAACTTCGTATTGAAAGTCCTGAATGGATGGCCAATTACGACCGAAATACTCGAAGAAATAATAATCAATGAAAAACAACACGCCCCACTATATTTGGCACGTCGATGCCAAAATCAATTCGCTTCAATTGCTAAGAATTACGTTAACGGATCGCACTACACGTTTGGATTTAGGGTATCAAGCCAATGACGAGTTTTATTCCGGATGGTGGATTAACATTTACCAGGAGACGCATTTACGTTCCTCCGCTTCGGACCGTAAATTTATCATGCAGGATCAAAAGCACATTGTTACCGCACCTAATAGAATGCATTACGATTCGCGCGCTGATTGGCAATTCTTTTCCCTGTTTTTTGCTCCTTTGCCGATGGTTGACCAACACATTTCCATGATAGAATCCGAAAAACCCGATAAGAACAATTTCAATTTTTACGAAATCCCGCTTCTCGTAAAAGACAGTATTCTCCTCAAATTGGATTAAGTTGACCCATTTTGCGCAAAGCCTCTCCGGTGTAATTGTTGGATACACTGGAAAGGGCTTCAGGACTTCCCTCAAAAACTACTTGCCCACCCATTTCACCACCTTCTGGTCCAAGATCGATGACATAGTCCGCACGCGCTATGACATCAAGGTTATGTTCAATGATCACCACCGAGTGTCCTAAATCCAAAAGTCCGTACAAAGCAATTAACAATTGTTCAATATCGTAAAAATGCAGACCTGTGGTCGGTTCATCGAAGAGGAACAGGGTAGGGCTCTGATGTGAACCTTTCGAGAGATAATAGGCCAACTTAATGCGTTGTGCCTCGCCGCCGCTTAGGGTTGACGAAGATTGTCCCGCTTTTAGATACCCTAAGCCCACCTGCAAAAGAGGAGCAATGGTTCGAGCAATCGACCGTTCCTTCTTTTCCCCAATCGCATCGAAGAAATCATGTAAGTTTTGCAGGTCCATGCTCAATAAATCTGCAATGCTTTTTCCGTGGTACAATACTTCGAGTGCCTCGTCTTTGTAACGCGTTCCTTTGCAGGCCTCACAGGTCAATTGCACATCGGCCATGAACTGCATACTTACCGTAATTACCCCTTCGCCTTGGCAAGCCTCACAACGTCCACCTTCGACATTAAAGCTGAAAAAACCTGGTTTGTAGTTCCTTCGGGTGGCTAAGGGAGTTCTGGAAAACAAGTCCCGTATTTCATCAAAGGCTTTTAAATAGGTAATAGGATTACTTCGACTACTTTTGCCAATAGGATTTTGATCGATAAGTTCGATTTCTTTAATTTTTCCAATCTCCCCCGAAAAGATACATCCTTTATACAACGCATTGTTGGCGTCTTCCATTACTTGGCGTAGTCCCGGAAAAAATAGCGATTTCATAAGCGTTGATTTCCCTGAACCTGATACGCCGCTGATACACACCAACTGTTGCAAAGGAATCCGAACATTGACCTTTTTAAGGTTATGCATCGTGGCATTTTCCATAACGACAGCAGCGCTCGATTTTCTCGTTGCCGTGCGAAAAGGTATGCGTTTTTCTCCTCGTAAATACTGTGCGGTTAATGAAGAGCTTCTTACGAAGTCTGACTGCTTTCCCGAAAAGGTAATCAATCCCCCATGAATTCCGGCCATGGGTCCAATGTCAATGAGGCAATCAGCGGCCTCCATGATCGAAGATTCGTGTTCAACAATCACCACGGTGTTTCCCAAGGTTTTTAATCGCCGAAGTACTTTGATTAAATTTTCCGTATCGCGAGGATGCAGTCCAATGGAAGGTTCGTCTAAGATATACGTGGAACCGACCAAACTACTTCCCAGCGAAGTAGCTAAATGGATGCGTTGCGATTCCCCACCGGAAAGCGTATTGGTTGCACGGTTCAAACTTAGGTAGCCCAAACCGACATCGCACAGAAAATCCAAGCGTTGTTTGATTTCGGGTAAAAGCCGCGATAAAACTTTGTTTTGGGGAATATCGATGAGGCAATTTGCGAAAAATGCTCGCAGATCGTTCACGGGCAACAGCACTAATTCTTGGAGGGATTTCCCCTGAAATTTAACATAGCTCGCATCTTTTCTAAGCCGTGTTCCATGGCAATCTGGGCAAGAAGTTTTTCCACGGTACCTCGAGAGCATAACGCGATACTGAATTTTGTAGGTTTGGCTTTCAACGTGTTTGAAAAATGCATTTAAGCCGTCAAAATAGGCATTGCCCTTCCATAGAATATCTTTTTGTTCTTCGGTTAAATCTCTATAAGCCGTATGCACTGGAAAATCGATGCGATGTGCATTCAGTAAGAATTGTTGGAGGTATTCCCCCATGGTTTCTCCGCGCCATGGATGCACTGCTCCTTCGTAAACCGATAAATTAGGGTTTGGAAACACTAAATTAGGGTCGATACCTAAAACAGAACCAAAACCCTCACATTTTTTACATGCGCCGTAAGGATTGTTAAAGGCGAAAAATGAAGCGCTCGGTTCTTCAAAAGCCATCCCGTCTCGCTCAAAACGGTGGTTGAATTGCCACATTTCGTAAGAATCCAAGTTTAAAAGCGTGCAAGTCCCGTTGCTGCGGTTGAAAGCGGTACTGATTGAGTCCAGCAATCGCGAAGATTCTTCTTCAGTCGTAGGCATGGTTCGAAAACGGTCTACGACGTGGTAAGGCTCGTCCATCTCCCAATCTTCAATTTCATGAATCAAAGTGATTTTATGATTGAAGTAAATACGGATAAAGCCTTCTTTTTCAGCGGATAGAAAATATTTTTTTAGGTTTTCAGCTCCTTTGGTTTGGGCAGGATATAAGATGGCAAAAGGAAATGAAATCGCGTGATCTTGCAGCTGTTTAATCACCCCTGTAGGCGTATCTTTGGTAACTTCTAGTCCCGAGATAGGGCTGTAG
>JBJTXE010000383.1:0-2106 GCA_046082075.1 Bacteroidota bacterium | reverse complement strand
TCCATTGTCGGTGTTGTATTTTACCCCAATTCCTTTGTCCCGGTCTTGACCACCATACGTTCTTGACCATTCCAAAGCACCATTCGTAGCAATGGAAAACAACAAAATGTCTTTTTCACCCAAGGCCTCAAAAATGTTCGCCGCAGGATTGGCACCCGTACTGAACGAGTTGGTGTTTCCAAGGATGGCATATCCTCCGGGATGAACGGTAATGTCGCGCGATTGATCTCGAACTGCACCGCCGTATGCTTTACTCCAAACTACGGACCCGTCCGTTAGGGAAAGCTTGGCAACTAAGATGTTCTCACTTGCCATGCCGCCTAAATACGTTGGCGAGGTGACAACTAACGTATTGTCTGTAGTATCCACGACTCCCTTGCATGACCAGGTGGTGTGGTCCTGGTCGGACCAACCGTTGCCTCCATACGTTTTGTTCCAAATGAAATTACCGTTGGCGTCCAAGCGTGCAGCTGTAATGTCTTTTCCGATTCCTGCCCCAACACTCGACATAACAATATCTCCATTCGAAAGCTCTTCGAGCCAAAGTCCCATGTCGCCCATGCCATTGATTTGCCGACTCCATATAGGTAAACCTGTATTGTCGGTCCGCATTAGAAAAAGAACTCCGCTGTTTCTTCCCAAGGCAATAATGTCGCCATTCGCTGCTTCAACGGAGTACATCATCCATTCAAAATTATACCGACGTATCCAAAGGACGTTGCCGTTGGCATCTAATTTCATGTTGAAGGCCCGATAGGTTGAGGGGGATCCGGAATATAGTCCCGATACCAAATAGGTTCCATCGTTCATCTGAAAAATACTTTTGCCTCCTTCTTGTGCTCCCGTTCCGTAAATTTTAAACCAATCGATGTTACCGCAAATGTCCAATTTGTAAACGTAAATGTCGCAGTCGCCGTTGGACCCATTTCCTTCGTGCTGACCTGTTGCAATAAAACCACCGTCATTGGTTACCTCCATTTGTAAGGCACCTTGCATACCCGAAAGATTGTACTTACGGTAAAAGGTATTGTTTTGACTGAAGATGTCACATTGGAAAAATAGCAGCAGTGAGAGTAGGGTGAGGAAGCGCATGAAATCCGAACAATTTCTTACGAAATTAAAAAATTTATATCACCCCTAAGCCTTTTACTTTGAATTATTCAGGTAAGTCGCGCTTTAATATCGATTCACGGTTGGCCAAGTTCATGGCAAAATCTAAAATGAAGTTCGTACGCTTGTGGTAAACCTCCCAATCAATCAAGTTAATGTCGTCGGTTGGTTGGTGGTAGTCGCCCCCCAACATGCCATCGTAAAAGAATACCACTGGGACTCCTTTTTTCGCAAAATTATAATGATCACTGCGATAATAGATACGGTTAGGGTCTTTTTTATGGTCAAATTTTTCATCTAAAGTCAGCTGTTGGGTATTATCGTTGATCGCGCGTAAAATCCTTTGGGTTTCAGAGCTTAACCTGCTTTGACCCACGATGAACACATAGTGGTTGGTATCTGCCGTTCTTCGGGCTGGGTCAATTCTACCAATCATATCAATGTTGATGTCGCAGCTCACCTTATCCAAGGGTATTGTAGGGTGGTCTGAGAAATAACTACTTCCCCAAAGACCTTTTTCTTCTCCGCTGAAGGCTATAAATACAACGCTTCGTTGAGGTCCTTTTCCGAGTTTTTTCAAACGCATGAGTGCTTCGGCCATGGCCAATAATGCTGCCGTTCCGCTGCCGTCGTCGTCGGCTCCGTTGTAAATAACGCCGTTGTACACTCCCAAATGATCGTAATGTGCCGAAACAACTACGTATTCGTTCGGAAAAATACTCCCTTCTATTTGCGCAACGATGTTGCAAGCCTTCAGGTTATCTTCGGGTGTACGGTATTCTTGCCGGTATTTTTTTCCGTTCCCCGGACTAAGCCCTAAGCGTTTGAATTCCGTTTCCAAATATACAGCCGCTTTTTCAATGCCTGGGGTTCCTGTTTCACGTCCTTCCATAGCGTCGCTGGCGATAATTGTTAAATGGCGTTGCAGGTCGCTTAGGGCAACCGTATCGATGGATTTTTGGCCAAATGAAAGCGAAATGGCACTCAAGAATGTTA
>JBJTXE010000382.1:0-4808 GCA_046082075.1 Bacteroidota bacterium | reverse complement strand
GTGAATGATTTGAACGACAAATTGCGGTTTGTCGAAGGATAATTTTCGGTTGTTCGTTGAACCGTTGCGGCTGATAATTAGCAACATAAACCGATCCATGGTCTCGCAGTTTTACTTCTTGAACGTAGGCGTTGTTCGTACTTTGATAGGGCGTTAATTCATATCCAACCACAAAGTCTTCTACCTCGTGAAACGGAAGACTGGCGTCCGCTAGCATTGAGCTTATTATCCATATGGAAAGCACCGCATAAACGATTTTCAATTTCCACCTCCAACCACTCAGCAAACTGTGGTAGTATTCATTCATTTCGGCCTCTTCCTCCTTCCATCGGCGATTGACCCTTTCCCAGCGTTCTCGGTGGACTTCTTCGGCTGTTTTATAAGGCTTTTGAGGGGGTTTTCGGTGAATCTCAAAGTCTTGTTTAAGAATGCGTTCGTAGGCCTCTAACAATTGTTGAAACTGCGAAGTCGCTTCTTCACTCGGATTGAGGTCTGGGTGATATTGTTTTGCTAGGGCACGAAATCGTTTCTTTACCGCGGCAATCGAACTGTTTTCAGGTAATCCCAAAAGGTCATAGCAGTGCTTGCCATTCATGGTTTTGGAGCTTAAGGTGCATTTTTGGCCGGTCGATTTTACCGTTTTCGGTCGTTAAAATTTCGTCTACTATCGTAAATTTCCTAGGAATTTCAGCAGTGGTAAAATGAGAAATTAACGCCATGTTGGAAGGTATTTTCGAGTTTTTTAAAAGTACAAGACCCACTGTAGTACCCCATGTATCGTCGGGAACAGGCACCACTAAGCAGGTTTGATGTATCAAGTTGCTCAACCGATTCTCCAACACTTCAGGATGAATTTTTATCCCTCCACTGATGAAAACAAAATCACTCCGTCCTAACAGCTGAAAAGATCTTGCATCCAATATCTCTGCGCAATCATTGGTGTGCAGCATCCCTCCCTCAATTTCTCTGCAGTGGATCACCAATCGACCTTCCTTTTCGGAAATATTGATTCCGTCAAGCACGCGATACGGTACGTTAAAGTCGGCCGTAATTTTACGAAGCGCAATATGGGAAGCCGTTTCCGTCATTCCATAGGTTTGATAAGCCTGTGGGAACTTCTTGTAAATTCTTTCGAACTGCTCCTCATTCAAGGGAGCACCGCCAATCAAAACGATGCCGTTCATCGGACTTGTGTCCTCATCGCTTTGATAATTTAACGCTTGAACAGGTACCATGGCGTTGAAGTCCAAATCAATGGTCAGGTTTTTTAACGGATTATGGTTCACTGGCAAAACGTGCAACTCCAGTGATGCAAGGATGGAACGAACCACCATCATTTTTCCCGCTATGGTTGAAAGGGATAGGCAAAGTCCTGCTTTCATACCGGTTGTCAGGTTGAAATAGGAAAGCGTTCGCTCAGCGGATTTCTTCAAAAACGCCTTGGATAACCGATGTATTTTTGGCTCACCCGTGGAACCTGAGGATTTAACTTCAAGATAGCTTTGGGAATTATTCCATTCCTCAATAAAGGATTTAACCTCCTGCATCCTGCTTAAATCGTGGTAAACAATGTCCATGCTTAAAATTCGATATCCAGGTTAAAACGGTTCTTTAAGGTGTATAAATTTGGATTTTTTCGGGCAAGTGCCTGAAATTTGTCCTTGCCTGTGTAAGGTCGGTTTTCCGTTGCAACTTCTTTGGTGAGCTCAAGGCTGATGGTTAAAAAACCGTTATTCAGTTCTTTTTTGAGATAGCTCATGAAATCCACCAGTAATGGGGATAAATAAGCTAATTGAACGTCGTTATCGACAACCCATGTAATGTTTTCGTCATGAAAGAAAAAGTCACGTTTGACAACGGCATGATAAAAGGTTTCTTTACCTTCACCCCTCATCATTTGAGCGTATTTTCTAGCCATTAAATGCAAGCTGTCGCTGTTCAGCGGAGTCCTCGGGAGCTGATGGTCTGGAATAATTGGAACTTCCTTAAACAGTTCCATCGATTCCTTGATGCTGATACTTTGAGCATTGTTGATGCTCGGTGTCGGTGCAACCTTGGGCTGGATGGGCTGAGGAGCGACAATGGGCGCATCTTTTTCTACTCGAATCTCTGCTTTGGGCTTCTGATTCGTGAAAGGAAGAATCTCAATGGGGTCCGTCAGGGATTTTTTTTTTCCGACTCTTGCTGAAGTGAGCCCAATTCCATAAGAGTTACTTCCACCAATAATCGCTGGTTTTTGGAGCTTTTGTAATTTACATCGGCTTTACTTATGGTGTGAAGTGCTCGCACGATGGGCTGTTTTTCCCAATCATTTGCCTGTTGCGTAAATTTTTGTCGAACATGGTCGGTAGCCTCTAATAAAGGGGCAGTTCGGATGTCTTTTACCATCAGAAGATTCCGGAAATGATCGGCTAAACCTAAAAGGAACTGATGGCCATCAAACCCTCGGTTCAATATGTCACTGAAAACCAATATGGAGCCCGCTAAATCTTCCTTACGCAGATAATCTACCACTTTGAAATAGTAGTCGTAATCCAACACGTGTAAATTGGTTAATACCTGCTGGTATGTAATGTTCCCACCGCTGAAGGTAACCAATTGGTCAAAAATGGATAAGGCATCCCGCAAAGCTCCGTCTGCCTTGGAGGCAATTAAATGCAGTCCTTCTTGCTCATAACTTACGCCTTCTTTGTCGCCGATTTTCGCAAGATGCATCGCAATATCATTCACACGAATTCGGCTAAAATCAAAGATCTGACACCTTGACAAGATCGTTGGAATAATTTTATGTTTTTCCGTAGTAGCAAGGATGAAAATCGCATGCGGAGGCGGTTCTTCCAAGGTTTTTAAAAACGCGTTGAAAGCCGCCGGTGATAGCATGTGGACCTCATCGATGATATACACCTTAAAATCCCCTAACTGCGGTGCGATGCGCACTTGATCGATTAACCCACGGATATCATCCACTGAATTATTGGAGGCTGCGTCCAATTCGTAAACATTCAGCGAACTTCCGGAATTGAACGACAAACAGGATTCGCAGGTGTCGCACGCCTCTACGTTCTCTGTTCGCTGGAAACAATTGATGGTTTTGGCAAGAATTCGCGCAGTCGTGGTTTTACCCACTCCTCTTGATCCGCAAAAAAGAAAGGCCTGAGCTAGATGCTTGGTTTTAATGGCATTTTTTAGCGTTTCGGTAATACCTGCTTGCCCAACGACCGTATCAAAGGTCTGGGGGCGATATTTTCTCGCAGAAACTACAAATTGGCTCATAGTAGAAAAATACACCTTTCCTGTCGGCTAATCCGCTACAGAAGCTAATTGTTGATAAATTTTAATGGGCTTTGGTAAATCGTAAAACTTGATCGCTACCAGCAGAACTGCAACGTAGTAAGTAGTTGCCTTTTGGTAAATTCGATACATCAAAAGTCGCCATTATTGAAAGTTTTCCGCTGATTACCAGTTCCCCCAACTCATTGAATACTTCAACCTTTGTCGCTTCCGGATTTTCATAAGTTAACTGCATAACATCGCCTACCGGATTGGGGTAAAGAAAGATATTGGAGGCTGAAGGTACTTCATGAATGCTTCCACTTTGGGTATGAACGTTCCATTTATTCAAGTAAATTTTTAATGTTCCGGTTCGAACGTCTCCCCAAACGGCGTAGCATGTGTCCCCATAAAATACAACGCTCATGAAATCATTACCGCTTCCTTCGAGAACGCTGTCGTGGGCAGCAACCGTGGAAGATATCGGATAGTCTGCAGTGAACGCTAGATTCCCATAAAATTTAACCGCTGCATAAATTTCCGAAGGTTGACTATAACCATCGGCGGGAGCATTTCTACGGTCTCTCCACGTTACCACTAAGTCTCCGCTCAGGTTAAAATCCGCCCAAACCAAATCCTGAACCCGGTTATTGCCTATGGGGTCTTGATTCACCCTTTGCATTGCCCCCCAAGTTAGCCCAGCATCCGTAGTTTCCATGACATACACGTCCGATTGATCGTTTTGTTCGCTGAGAAAACAATAGGCCAAATGCCCCGAGTGAGCCTCGTCGGCAAGCAATTGTCCAGCGCGTTTGAATTGGCTATTGCTCACGCCAACGTTTAAGCCTTGGTAAGCAACTTGATGGCTCAGATCTATTCCGTTATGGTCTGAAAAGGCTAGAATTTGACGTGGATAAGGTGATTGAGCAACAAGGTACGAAGGGTAAAGCGCATAAAATCGTCCGTTACCATCGATTGTCGGGGTAGGCATCGGCTGTGGGATGATGCTGCCTGCCAGAAAGTTTAAGGTATCCAGATACCGCGGATTCATAAATGTTTGTCCTCCGTCGATACTTACCGTTACATAAGGATTGTAAGGTGGCGTAACGAGCGCTGGTTGATTCGCGTTCATGGAGGTAACGTAGATGGTGGTTTGTGGCCCGTTGGAGGGATCAATCACCATCCAGGGACGGTCCAAGCACAATTTGCCCGGGCAATCGGTGATGTTGACCGCTTCAACAGCGGGTCCCCACGTTAGGCCCCCGTCGGTGGATTTTCGCACCACAATTTTTCCTTGGGTAAAACCTAGGTTGTCGTAATCGATATAACACATGAACGCATCTCCGTTCGGGCCAAAGCCCAAACTCACATCCGCAGAAGAATTCCCAGCGGCTTCATGAGCTTGGTAGGTGGGCATGGACCACGTCGCACCTCCGTTCATTGAAACCGAAGATTTGATGGTGATTTTTTGTCCTAATTGAAATCCCATCCATGCTGCGATGAGGTGTTGTGGATTTTGCGGGTTGAGGGCTATGGAG
>JBJTXE010000381.1:0-2003 GCA_046082075.1 Bacteroidota bacterium | reverse complement strand
CGCTTCCAAATACCTTAAGTTTGGATTTGTTGGAAGATAAATACCAGCTGGCGCAGCAATCCTCTCTGGCCAATTACTCCTTCTTTATGGGCATTAGCCGATCCAACATGGAAGAAGCCCTGAAAGTTGACAACGAATGGGTTTGTGGTATCACCGACGACGGACTTTATTTTAACCAAGAAGGGAGCATCTTGTGCAATCATCCTGATTTTTTAGACCAACTGTTCCAACGTTGCCCGACACTGGTAGCGTTGCATTGTGAAAACGAACCTGAAATCCATCGCCAATTGGCGCATTATGCATCGATTTATGGAGAAAATATCCCCTTCGAATTGCATCCCGTTATTCGCTCAGAGCAAGTGTGTTACGACGCCACCAAAACGGTCGTTGAAATCGCAAAACGCCACGGAAACCGATTGCATGTTTACCATGTATCTACCGAAAAAGAAACGCATTTGTTTGAAGCTTCCTTACCCCTTCGCAACAAACGCATCACGGCGGAGGCTTGCGTTCACCACTTGACTTTTTCGGATGAAGAATACGCAACGAAAGGAGCCTTAATCAAATGGAATCCAGCCGTAAAGACGGCTCAAGATCGTATTGGACTCGTTAGAGCGCTGAAAGAAAATCGTTTGGATATTGTAGCAACCGACCACGCGCCGCATACCTTGGAAGAAAAGCTTAAACCCTACCAAAAATCCATGTCCGGAGGTCCTTTGGTGCAGCATGCGCTTCCCGCATTACTGGAGTGGTACCATCGTGGGGAATTGAGCCTTCCGGAAATTGTGGCTAAAACCAGCCACAACGTGGCAGAATTATACCGAATGGTGGATCGAGGCTACCTGCGTGAAGGATATTTCGCGGACTTAGTGCTCATTGATTTGAACAACCCTTGGTCGGATAACGATACCGATATCCTTTATAAATGCGGTTGGTCGCCCTTCGAAGGAAGAAGTTTTAGGAGTAAAATTTGTAAAACATGGGTGAACGGTAACTTGGTTTATGACGAAGGGCGTTTCAATGACTCCGTAAAAGGAAAACGATTACAGTTCGAAAAAGACCGTATCTAAATGGCTTTAAATAGGAAACTTTACGAAGGAAAACGCTTGTGCATCGCCACGAAACATGCCAAGGAACGGGTTATTGCGCCTATCCTTGAAACCGATTTGGGGGTAAAATGCGAGGTGGTTGAGGGATTGGATACGGATTTACTTGGAACGTTTTCGGGAGAAATTGAAAGGACCTTATCCCCCGTAGAAGCAGCGAAAGAAAAGTGCCGAAGAGCAGGTGAACTTTCTTCGTGCGATTTAATCGTAGCCAACGAAGGATCCTTTGGACCCCATCCCTCCTTCTTTTTTGCCCCAGCAGGCGATGAAATCATGGTCTTATGGGACCGATCCTTGGACCATTTTGTGGTGGTTCGCCACCTCACAACGGAAACGAATTTTGGAGGCATTGACTGCACGAATTTTCGACAGCTTAAGGACTTTGCCCATAGTATTGGATTTCCAGAGCACGGTTTAATGCTTAAATCCACAAGCAATGACGGCTTGAAACTTACCAAGGATTTGAACCATTTTGAAGCATTGGAGTCCGCCTTTGAAGAACACCTCAAGCACTATGGAAATTGCTCCGTTGAAACAGATATGCGTGCCATGCGCAATCCAACTCGCATGAAAGCTTTGGAAGTAATTACCCAAAAACTTGCGATAACGGTTCATTCCTTGTGCCCAAAATGCCAAACACCGGGCTTTTCGGTTACGGGTTCAAAACCAGGACTTCCCTGCTCTTTATGCTCACAACCGACCGATAATGTCCTGATTCACCTCGTCTCCTGCACACAGTGCCTTTTCACTGAAGAATTATGGTATCCGCACGAAATAAAAACCGCGGATCCAACGCACTGTAATTATTGCAATCCTTAAACGCCTGTAATGACCCCTAACTACGGGGAAATTACTGCTTAACAACCGACCACTGGGCTATTTTTTGATTACAAATCA
>JBJTXE010000380.1:0-3358 GCA_046082075.1 Bacteroidota bacterium | reverse complement strand
GGTTTGCAAAGCTAAGGAAATAAATTCACGGAAAAAAAATCAAGCCTTTTCGCGCATGGTGCGATGCATTGAAAAGAGCACTAGTATGATAATTACCTGCAAAATCCCTAAGAAGGCAAAGATCAAATATTCTTTGGTTTGTGCCAATTGTAATTTCCTTTCTCGCTCCTCCATCACTTGTTCAAATTCTCGGATATCTACCTTGGACTTGAATAAATTCATGTACTTACTGAAGTCTTGGTCTGGATTTTCGGCTTTCTTCTTGAATAACTTGTTTTCAAAATAATCGTTGAGGGCAACCTCCATGTCGTCGTCGCTCAAATTGCTTTCGAGTACCTTCGAGAGAATATTAAAATTAGCGTTGGGTTTTTTGTAGCCGTTCGCTTTCAAAAAGTCCAAGGTTTTATCCACGTGTGCCATTCGATTTTTGGATACCGAGTCGGTTTGAAATTTCCGAACAAATTTCGAAAACACTTCCAGCACGGTTCGTTTGCCATCGCTCAGCTTATTGTCCTTGCCTAAGACGATTTTTTTACCTTCAGTACGGTCCATCCACTGATGAATTCGCGCCACATCCGACCTTTCGAATTCATCGCTTGACCAACTCACCCAATTGGCAAATTGCTCGCTCATCAAGTCAGTAGCATCCGATGCTGGAACGCGCTTGTGCAATTCGAGGTACAGGTTAACGATCCGCATTTTTTCGCAAAAATGCGCGCTGTCAATCATTTGATTTTCAAAGGTTCTGTTCAATAATACCGGATAGGCGGTGTCGTTGTCCACCTTTCGTTTTACGTTGACTCTTTCATAGTCGTCGTAAAAATATCCTTCGGACGTGTATCCCGACCAATAGTCGTAATAACCTGGTTGATAGCGTTGAACTTTTACGTATTCAATGGCATCTTCAAAACGGAATAGTTTATTCCATTCCGATTTTGGGGTCATTTTTTTTAGCGAGTCAACTTGTTGGTCGTAGGCAGCTTTGGTGCATTCCTCGTATTTCTCTAAATCCTCTTCCAGAATCACTTTATCCCTTCTTATTTCTTCCTTGGTGATGTGCACATCTTTCCTTGAATTAGGAATGCTGCTCCAAAAATATTTTAAGGTAAAAATCAGGATTGCAAAAACAAGAACGATGGACGCAGTGATCCAAACGAGGCGGCTGTATGGAAATAAGTAACCGTTTTCGTACTTTTCCAAAAAATTTTTCAGTTTATTCACAGCAGGTTTATAGTTTGTTTAAAGATATAAATTTTATTTTACGTGAAGCACCGAGTATTTGAAATTTTAGGGATTCTCTTATTAGTACTGTTTACCGCTTGCGCTCCGAGCCGCTACGTCAAACCTCTTGCGGTGGGACAACATGCGGTTCAAGCGAATTTTGGAGGTCCGGTCGCAAAGATTCCGGGAATCGGCACAATCCCCATGCCCTTGACCTCGGTCGGCTATGGTTATGGGTATAAAGGCAACCTGACCTTGTTCGGTAACCTGCATACCACCTCGTTGCTCTTTGGGGTGGGACAGTTGGAATTGGGTGCTGTTTGGCGTTGCTGGAAAGGAGAGAGGGCAGGGGTGACCTTGCAACCGACATTGAACAGTGTCGTAGATTTGTACACCGGTGCCAACCGCTTTTGGCCGCAATTGGACGGAAACTTTTATTGGGACTATCGGGAAATTAGAACCAAAGGGAAGAACGACAAAGGATTTCATAAAACCCGGAGCCTTTACGGGGGCATAAGCCAATGGTTTGACCCTTACCGGATAGAATCGCAAGGGAGAAAAAACGAGCAATTTTGGATACCAAGTGTGCAGGTGGGCCATCTGTGGGAACGGAACAGCTGGGTGTTTCAGGGGGAATTGAAAGTGTTGGCACCCATCTATTCCAACCAAGACATCGTGGTAAATTATCCGAGCCTTTTAGGTAATAGAGGGGCTCTAGGGCTCTATTTTTCCGCAACCTATCATTTCAAAAGCCATGAGTAAATATTTCGTGTTGTTGGCGGCAACCTTAACACTGCTGATTTCTTGCAGAAAGCGCTTGGATGCTTTTTTGTTCAACCAAAGCGCCTTAACCTCCTATTCGTTGGACGCCTATGCGGGTGAAAAATGCCTGGACCTTGGCGGCATGTACGGAGTGCCCGATTCGATGATTCACCACGTGTCGTGGTCGATTCAAGAAGCAGGAAAGGACGTGATGGTTCATGGGATTTACGTGGGTAATCTCGCGGAAATTGCCACGGATACGGTCCTCTTGTTTTGCCACGGAAACAAGGACCACATGGATTTTTATTGGCCGCGTCAAAAGTTGTTTTCGTATATCGGAAGTTTAGGTCGCTTTGGGGTGTTGATGTTCGATTATCCGGGCTACGGCTTGTCGGAGAGCAAACCCACGGAGGTGAATATGTACGCTTCCACCGAGGGGGCCTTGGTTTGGTTAAAGAACCATGGATTAAGCGAGGACCGTTTGGTGATGTACGGATTTTCCTTGGGAAGCGCGCCGGTATGTGAAGTAGCGGGGAATCCAGATCAATTCAGTTTGCGACCGCACAAAATCGTATTGGAGGCACCCTTTGCCTCGGCGGAAATACTGATACAAGACGGCGGCTTGTTGAGCATGCCGGGCAGTTTTTTGGTGGATTAGAAAATAGATAATGCGACAGAAATCAAGAAAGTCACGGTACCGCTGCTTTGGATACACGGAGAAAACGATGCGTTTTTAACCATGGCACACCACGGACAGTTGGTCTACGACCATAAGCCTGAGCCGAAGCAGCAAATATTGGTGCCAGGGGGTGAGCACGAAACCACGCCCTATGTGCTGGGCTATGCAGAATATTTAAGCCGCTTGTTGGCGTTTATTGAAGGGTGAGGTAACGTAATAAGAACTCGAAATTGCTCTTTTTTGTAGCGACGGAAGGTGCACACCGCTTTGAATCATTTTTTTAACTTGCTTGTAACGGTTTGCGGCTTGGCATAACGGCGTTCTGGATCTAGTGCATATCAAGCTGTTTTGCTAAGGTGAAGTTATAAGCTGTCTTTTTCTTTATTTTCATTTTTATCAATTACAAACCAAGATGCAATATATGCTGTAAATGTTCCAAAAAGTCCTACACCAGCAGTCATCAAAATAGCTGCAATTATTCGGCCTTCTGTTGTTACGGGGTATTTGTCACCGTAACCTACTGTGGCCATTGTTGAATATGACCACCAAATCGCATCCTCAGCAGTTTTGATATTACTATTCGGATCTGTTTCTACCTGTAACATACCGATTGCAGAAAATATAATTAATAAGATAGCGATAATTGAAACAGAGGTAAATGCTCCTTGCGCTTTGTTTGTAAAGATGTGTGAAACA
>JBJTXE010000379.1:0-2292 GCA_046082075.1 Bacteroidota bacterium | reverse complement strand
TGGATTTCTATGATCGATCAGGTATTGATAAAATTCGTTTTCCGTTCCATTGAAAACCACATAATGAATGGTCCCTATGCCCTGTATTTCCACTTTGATGTTGTTGATTTTTTCAGGCAGTTGGATTTCCAGCTTGTTCGTGGTGGTTTTCTTACTCACACTCCCTGATTTTGCGATGACTTGCGTTGCTACTTGTTGAGCTTCGCCTTCAAATTTCACAAAGGGGTAGGATAATTCTTCCCGGCTAACATTGTTAACAACTAATTTGTGGTCGAAATTGATTACAAAAGTTCCTTGTGCAAGTTGAAATGGCTCGATTTTATCCAAATTTTTTATTTCCCTGCTTCCGCCTTCGGTAATTGGATAGATTAACGGTTGGTGCATAAAGCCGTACATAGTCATGCTCGAATCTCCCATATTTTTGGATCCATCTTTTTCGTTCAAATCGAAATGGGTGATTTGAAGATCACTCGGTGGGAGCAAGTACCAGCTACTGCCTAAATTATGCGCCCAGGTAATATCCAATCCGTAGTTTTTGCCGTCGATAGTGGTTTGATTCCATGCGTGCGAGTGGCCAGAGTAGAATATATCGTATACATCGGTTCTCACCGCCCCACTCATATAATCTGTTTTGAAGTGCAGTCGCTCCATTAGGTCTTTATACACTCGGCTGTAGCCTTCACAAACCGCTTCTCTTTCCTTTCCAAACACCAATCCTTGGACGTTGTTTTGGGAGGTATCACCTCGGTTGTAGTGGAATCGCTCAATAACGAATTTTCCAATCGCGTCCGCCTTTTCTTGAGAAGTCGATTTATCGAACGTAAGGGCTGCGCATAGGCAATTCAGGTTCTTGGGATCCTTGCAAGGACCTTGTACTAGGTTTTCTCCGGTTAAGGGTGATTGGCTCCAAGCATGGGTTAGCCGTTCATCGTGGGACTCCAGGATGATGGGTTGGTACTTCAACCAGGCTTTGATGCGGTTGTCGTAAAATTTGTGGTCTCGGTAATAGAGGTTCGAAAAAGGATTGTCCATGGTCGTTGCTTTAGCATCTTCGACAGCAAAACGAAGGGAGTCTGCTTGAATGATGCGTTGCTTTAGTCCGCTGTACAGGATTAATTGATGATGCTTATTGAAGGTGTACGTCGCCTCAATTCGGTTAGCAAGTTCTTGGTCCGGATGATGGAAATAGCTAATTTGTTCGCATCGGTGGTCGTTTATTAAACGCAGAAACACCAAGGCCTCCTCATCATCCTTCATCAGATATACATGTTCGAACTCCGTGGCTTGAGTTGGAGGAACGAAATACGGAATTTTACCGACTTGGGCGCTGAAAGGAAATGCTAAAAGAACTAGGGCAATACCGATGAATATCATGTCGAATAGATTAACGTAATCGAAAAGGCATAGGCTTTTTATAGGGCTTAACGAACGTTTAATGTTCGGTTACATTGACTACGGATGCAGGCTGTTTGAGCGCAAATCGTTTCGATATCGCTGTATTCTGGCGTAAAATCGTTGCTTTAGCTTGTTTAAACTCTCGGGGTCTTTGGACGTGTTTTTCCGCACATTCCATTGCTGCAAGTGTTCATTGAATTCCAAGTGTACTTGATCATTCCAAACATGATAAACACCGTTAAGATAGCGAATGTAATCGCCATGTAAGTTATTTCCGTAACCGTACCAGTTGGTTTTCCACCCGAGGGATTCAATCAACCAAGGCACTACATTCAGATGTTCTTTCGGTGCAGTCTTTTGGAAACGGGAATTCACTACGGCAATGGGCACTCGGTAATAGTCTTCTATCGAGTAGGAACTCTTGTCCAGATGGACCGGCGTATGATCACCGGTTAGGATAAAAACGGTATTGTCAAACCATGGTTCTTTTTTTGCCTCGTTGAAGAATGATTTGAGGCAATCGTCCGTGTACCTGTAAGCTGATGCTTCTTTTGGTAATTTAGGGTATTTCGCCACGTGAAACGAAGGGAGATCATAAGGTTCATGGGAAGATAAGGTAAACACGGTTCCTAAAAAAGGACCGTTCATTTCTTTGAAAGCTTTCAACATCGTTCGAAATACTGCCCCGTCGTGGTATCCCCAAGAACCTATTTCAGAGGTTTTTCCTTCGATGTTGGTCTTAAAAAAGAGCTTTTCGAATCCGAGGTTTACAGCAGTGGCCCCAAAACGCATGGAGCCCTCTCCGGCTCCATGAAAGAATAGGGTGGTATACCCTTTTGATCGGGCGATTTTTGGAAATGCAAAGAGCTCGTTGGTGCTGTAATTACTGAGAATATA
>JBJTXE010000378.1:0-2703 GCA_046082075.1 Bacteroidota bacterium | reverse complement strand
GGGGTTGATATGAGCATGGTTCCGCTTTCACCCGATTATAAAACCTATTGTGAATCGATGATTCAATCGGTCAACGAAGGGAAGATTTCACAGAGTCGTTTAGACGATGCGGTGGGCCGTATCACAAACACCAAACAAGCGGTTGGTTTAATGAACAAGGTACAACCAGCTATGGTTAATTATACGGCATTTGGTTCTTCTCAACACAAAAGGGCGTCTAAGCAGGCGGCATTAGAATCCATTACACTTTTAAAGAACCATAAAATTCTTCCGTTAAATCCAATGGCCAAAATGTTAGTTGCTGGGCCAACCGCAGATAACTTAATTTATCTCAATGGAGCCTGGACCCATACTTGGCAAGGAATGGATAGTTCCTTCAATACCGAAGGATGTAAAACAATTGTTCAGGCATTTCAGGAGAAATATGGCGCACAATGCCTATTCTCGAAAGGAGTTGAATTGTATAAAGAGAAGGAAAAAGAACAATCCCGTTTTGTTTCCTTAGACGATTATATAAAAAAGTTAGATGAAGTGGAAACCGTGGTGCTATGCATCGGCGAAATTCCAGGCACAGAAAAACCAGGAGACATCCGAAGCTTAAATTTGGATTCAAAGCAGCTTGAATTAGCTCGTTTAGCCTACGCAAAAAACAAAAAGGTCATCCTTGTTTTGGTGGAAGGGAGGCCACGTATAATCCATGACATCGTGGATCAAGCTGCTGCCATTGTACAATGTTATTTGCCAGGAGATTATGGGGCTGAAGCCTTGGTTGAGCTCATTTCAGGAGAAGCGAATTTTAGCGGTAAATTGCCCTACACATATCCAAAATACGACGGGGTGATGGAGTTTTATGATCGTCCAAGAAGCGTTGATCGTTCCAATGTTGGCGATTTTAACGCTTTTGATCCCGAATGGCCCTTTGGATACGGATTGCATTATGGTGAGGTACGTTACGACCATTTAATAAGTGCTGTTGCCGTGAATAAAAATGCGGATTGGGAAATTTCCGTTGATGTGACCAATCAAAGCAATCGTGAAATAGATGAGGTGGTGCAATTATTCGTTGGCGATGAATTTGCGAGCGTGGTACCTGCCGGCGAACAGCTAAAACGCTTTCAAAAGGTAAAAATTCCTGCAGGACAAAGCGTTAACGTGCGCTTCGTGTTGAATAAGACCGACTTAATGTTGGTAAATCAATCCGGAGAATGGGTGTTTGAGCCTGGAACCTTTACCTATTCCATTGGATCATTGAAGGGCAAGGTTGTAATAAATTGAATTATTAAGCCCTTGATACTTAAATAATTTCAATTATTTTAGGGTTATTGTAAAAATTACTATATTTACCCATTACAATCTTTAAATTATTTAAATGTTATGAAAAAATTATTACTATTTATTTTGCTTCCAATGGCATTCAATGCACAGGTTGCAGGTACATGGAAGCTTGCCAATCAGGCAGGAGCCTTGGGAGTAGGGCCTGCCTTAGGTAACATTTCTTGGTGGTCAAATTCTGTTGGAGATTTAACGACTAGAGCGTGTCTTTTTGATGACTCCATTACGTTCAATGCCAATGGCACCATGATGCATTATATGGATGGGCAAACGTGGTTAGAGGGCTGGCAAGGTGCTAATCCGGAAGCTTGTGGTACGCCGGTTGCTCCGCACAATGGAGCAAATCCTTCCATGACCTATTCTTATGATGGCGCGAACAACACGTTGTCGGTTTACGGTTTAGGAGCGCACATGGGCTTGGCAAAAGTGATTAATGGTGCCGAAATAAATAATCCAGCCAACGCGGCAGATACCATTGTTTATATGGCTACAATCAGCAACGGTGGTAATACCATGACCTTGGACATCAGTTTTGGTCCTGGATACTGGAGATTTGTATACAACCGTACGCAATTAATCCCTGTTGCTAACTATAATGTTACGTTCCGAGTGGATATGGCTCAGTACACAGGAGGAGGAAATATCGGAAACGGTGTTTTTGTTAACGGATCTTTCAACAACTGGTGCGGTTCATGCAACCCAATGACCAATGTTTCAGGTTCCCTTTGGGAAGTTACCTTGCCCCTAAATCCGGGAGGCATTGAATACAAATTCACCGTGGATGGTTGGAACGATCAAGAGAATTTCAACGGAACTGAGCCGTGCGTGGATCAAGTGAATGATGGATTCAACAACCGCTACCATTTAGTGGCAAACGATGTTGCCCTACCTGCGGTTTGTTTTAATTCGTGCGATGTTTGTACGAACGACATAACATTCCGAGTGAACATGAATGACTATGTTGCAGGCGGAGGCTCAACGGCAGCAGGGGTTTTCTTAAACGGTACGTTTAACGGCTGGTGTGGATCTTGCACCCCAATGGCGGATGTTGATATGGATGGAATTTGGGAAGTAACAGCTCCTTTAGCAGCGGGTAACATCGAATATAAATTCACCGTTGATGGTTGGGCATTTTCTGAGCAATTTGCTGGAGGAGAACCGTGCACGGTAACCAACGGAGGATTCACTAATCGTGCGGGTACAGTATCAACGGATTCTACCCTTAACGTGGTGTGTTGGCAAAGTTGTTCGGACTGTCCTGCTAACATCGATGAATTAAGCGAGAACGGAATCATTATAGCTCCAAACCCGGCATCAACGGTCTTGAATGTTTCTGCTAAATCAGAAATTCAAAGCGTTGCATTGTATGAT
>JBJTXE010000377.1:0-3026 GCA_046082075.1 Bacteroidota bacterium | reverse complement strand
TAGTTCTGAATTCATCGCAACTATTTTCTTGTAATAGAGTATGGCCTGCTCATCTTTTCCTTGCTGATAATTACCATCAGCTAACTGGAAAAGAGCGTCCAAATTTTTTTCCGCATTTTTATGGTCCGATTGGCAGTAAATCCCAAAATACTCTAGGGCGTCGGTGAGTTGGTCTAATGAAAGATAGGCGTACCCCATGGAATAATAGGCGTCATTTTTTTCCTCGAGAAGATTCACAGATGGAGAACTAAGAAAGCGTTTAAACTCTTTAATACTCTCTTCATACTTTTCTTTTCTAAATAATATATCGGCGCGCCAAAAACGAGATTTTGCTATTAACTCCGGCTCTTCTTGGTATTTTTCCACCAAACTCATTACCGAATAAGCGGAGTCCAACATGTTTTTTTGAATTAAATCAACCCCTAAATTAAATGCAACCGTTTGGTAAACGGTTTTCAACTGTTGGTCTTTGTTGGGTATTTTATTGAGGGAGGCCAGCGCTTTTTCGTAATTGCTCGTAGAGGCATAAACGTTTACCAAGTACTGAAAAATATCGTTTTTACGGGAAGAGTTGGGGTATTTATTCAGGTATTGTTCAAATGCCCGCACCGATTCATCGTAAGGATTAATGTCGATTTTAAAGGAAATTACAGCAAATTGATATAATGCATCTTCCGCCACATTTCCGAGGGTTTTCATGGTCGACGCCCTTTCAAAGGCGTTTCGAGCAGGAAGTAGTTTGTCGTTTTTTAAATAACAGCTACCGATTTCATACATGGCCGTTTGTCCTAAACTGTCATCGATTCTTGCCGCCCGTTCTAGGTAGAGAATTGCCGTTTCAACATCGCCGGATTTCATGAGGGCATCCCCTAATTGGTAATCTTCCGCCCGCGTAGTTTTGGTCTTATCGTTGTATAATTTCAGATGAACAGAGGCTTCTTTGAAGCGTTCCGTCTTGTAATATGAATCACCGAGAAGGTGAACGATGTCGTTGTAATTTCCCAAATCTGCGGTATCTAAAACGGTAGGAGCATAGGCAATTACACTGTCGTAATTCCCTTGTTGATGGTTGATTTGAACAAGGTAGTATGGAGCAATTGTGCTGAAATTAGGTTCGTGCTTTAAACGGTGAAATCCTGTTTTAGCAAGCTCTAATTTTCCCAGAAGGTAATTGAGGTGAGCATAGTAGTAGAGACTGATGATTCCATATTGTCCTTTCGAGTCTTTGATTGGTTTAAAGGCCTCAATCGCCTCGAGTTTTAAGCCTTGTTGATAACAACTATATCCTTTTTTGAAGAAATAACGCTCCTGATCTAAGGAGTCCATGAGACTGCTTTCGGTGATTAGGTAATAATTAGAGGCATTCGCGTAGTCTTCTTTTTGAAAATAATAATTCGCTATTTCAAAACGAATGGTGTTTTGATAGCCATTTTCGGGATAATCCCGGCAAAAAGTTTCGAGTAGTGCAATGGCATCATCGTTATAAACGTGTAATGCGGACATCCCTCGGTAATAATATCCATTAACCACAAAGGGGTCATTTCGATCAAGATTTTGTGCCAAAAAAAGGTCAAACTCAATTCTAGCCGCGGTATATTGTTCCTTTTCGAATAATTCTAATCCTCGATAATAAATGCCATAAGGAGAAAGGGTTTTCTGCGTTTCTTGGGCAAAATGAACAGCAAACAAGCTTAAGGTAATCCATGAAAAAAGCAGATTTCGCATCATGAAGCAAAAGTATAACTCACCCAACGGTTCAGGCTTGAAAAGGTTAAAAGTTTTTCACGCAACCGTGTTAAGATAAAAATCATGGAGGAGAAAGAAAGCATCGTACTGTTCAGCATCTTTGTAAAAAAAAGCCAGTGGAAAAAATCATTGAACTTTCAAACGTAACCATAGAGCAAGGAGGTGCCGTGGTGTTAAGCGATGTTAATTTAAGCATAGACGCAGCTGAATTTGTCTACCTCATTGGAAAAACAGGAAGCGGTAAAAGTTCCTTGCTTAAAACCCTTTACGGCGAATTAGCCCTAACCCAGGGTTCAGGATCCATCGCGGGCTTTTCATTGAATGATTTAAAGAAGAAAGAAATCCCTTTTTTACGCAGAAAATTGGGTATCGTTTTTCAAGATTTTCAGCTATTAATGGACCGGACAGTAATACAAAACCTGTACTTTGTCCTCATGGCAACAGGGTGGAAAAACAAGGCAGAAATTCACAACCGCGCAATGAGTGTATTGCAATTGGTCGGCATTGAGCAGAAGGCGGACCAAATGCCAAATCGATTATCAGGAGGAGAACAACAAAGGGTTTCAATCGCAAGGGCGTTATTAAACGATCCAAAAATTATCCTAGCGGATGAGCCAACAGGTAATTTAGACATTGAAACCTCGACCGAAATTATGGAATTGTTGATTGCCCTCACAAAAGAGGAAAACACTTCTGTTTTAATGGCGACTCACGACCTTCAAATGGTGCAGAAGTTCCCCGGTAGAACGATGAAAGTGGAAAACGGTAAAGTACTCTAATTATAGTAGCTCATTTGCCAAGTTCGCCAACTCAGATCGTTCACCTTTTTCGAGTTTTACATGGGCGAACAAGGATTTCCCATTAATTTTTTGAATGAGATAAGCGAGTCCATTACTGTATTCGTCTAGGTAAGGCGTATCGATTTGTTGTACGTCTCCGGTAAAAATAATTTTCGTGTTTTCTCCTGCACGCGTAATGATGGTTTTAATCTCGTGAGGCGTAAGATTCTGGGCTTCATCGATGATGAACATGATGTTTGAAAAACTTCTTCCTCGAATGAATGCCAAAGGAGTAATAATGATTTTTTTGTTCAACTCCATTTCGTTAATGGCTTTGTGTTTTTTTTCGTTTTCGCCATACTGCGATTTGATGAATTTGAGGTTATCCCACAAGGGCTCCATATAGGGGCTGATTTTATCGTTGGCGTCCCCGGGCAAAAAGCCAATTTCTTTATTGGACAAAGGAACAATAGGACGGGCAAGAATGATTTGGTTGAATTT
>JBJTXE010000376.1:0-6125 GCA_046082075.1 Bacteroidota bacterium | reverse complement strand
AAAATTTTGAGACTAAATGTAAGACCAGAATACCGTTTTACCAAATCTGCATTCATGATTGCTAGAATCGGTTGGAAGCAACATTTAACGCTAGCATAACAATTGGTTAACGGTATAGCGAAAGATTCAGTGGAATTTTACACAAACTTTTTAAGTGGAATTTTACACAAACTTTTTAACGTGAAAAACATCCTCTCTCTTCTGTTGGCGCTTATTGGACTTGCCCCTATTTACGCTCAAAGCACCTTTCAGGGTATCGTTAAAGACGGCACCAATGGTGAAGCACTCATGGGAGCAAAAATCACCCTTGTTGGAACAGAGAAAAGATGTATTTCCGATGCCAATGGGGTTTACACGCTCAACGGAATAACCAAAGGGAAATATACCCTCGTGGTGAAAGCATCCAGTTTCAACGTATACCAATTAGTGGATTTTCCCATAGGCGATGCAGAAACCAAAACCTTGGATATTGCCATGGAGCCAGCAGACGTGGTCAAGGGACCCGTAGTGGTTACTAGAAAGGTGAAAAAAGACGGAAACATTGAACTTTTGCGTGTTCAATTTAACAATGAGGTTGTCTCCAACGGAATCAGTGGAGAGGACATCCGAAAAGCACCCGATTCAAAAGTTTCTGATGTCTTAAAACGTATTTCAGGTGCCAGGCTCTGTCCAAAGGACAAGTGGGGGGGGGTCAAACTAACCGTTGTAGGTGAACGAACCATTGACGTTCACATTCGAAAACTACGCGAAAAACTTGGAGAGTCGTATATTCGTACCATCAAAGGTGTTGGATATACCTTCAACCAAGCATGAAACTGGATAAACCCGATTATTTCTTAATCCTAGTCTGCCTAGCATACGCATCAAGCGGCTTCGGGATTTTATGGGGTTCAACGTATTTTGAGTTGAACCTCATTCTTTCGTTCTTCTTGTTCTTTTTATGTGGAGGTCTTTTATTTATTAGCTTAACCTTTGGTATACGTAGGTTTGTAGAATATCGTTTGAATAATATTTTCAAAACGGTTCAAACCCCACCCAAACTGAAAGGAAATAAATTAACGGCCTTGCTCGCGGAAGCTGAAGAATACGTAGATCAACGTTCTGCTAACGAACAAGAAGATATAAATGCCCTTAAATCGCAGGATGATTTTCGCCGCGAATTTATTGGAAATCTATCGCATGAACTAAAAACCCCGGCATTCTCCATACAGGGATACATTGAAACACTTATAGATGGTGCATCCGAAGACCCAGAAATGCGGGACAACTTTTTGGAACGCGCCAGAAGAGCCACGGATAGAATGATTCAACTGTTGGAAGATTTAGACAACCTTACTCGCTTGGAAAATCCCGAGTTGGCCATAGAAATTCGTCCATTTAACCTTACGGAGCTCATTCAAGAAACTTTTGAATCCTTAGATTGGATGGCTAAAGAGAAAAATATTAACCTCGTCACGGGAAATGAATATGGACCGCTCATAGTATTAGGGGATAAAAAACGTATTTCCCAAGTCTTGGTTAATCTCATAAAAAACTCCATCCTTTATGGCGTGCAGAATGGACAAACTAAAATTTCGGTTACCGCCATGGAGGACTTCCTATTAATTGAAGTAAAAGATAACGGAATCGGCATTGATCCTAAGCACTGGCAAAGGCTTTTCGAACGCTTTTATCGGGTGGAACAAAGTCGAAATCGCCACGAAGGAGGCACCGGTCTGGGTTTGGCCATTGTTAAGCACATTCTCGAATTACACGAACAAACCATTACCATGCGAAGCACCGTTGGTGAAGGCAGTACCTTCTCGTTCTGCCTTCCAAAGGCTGACAAGTCCATAACCTTAAGTTCAAAAGGAGTTCCCATAAAATAAACCGTTACTTTTTCGGTACCTTTGCGGCATGTCAAAGTCGGGTTCATTTAACCATTTGTTATGGCGCCTTCTAAAGGAGGTCCGGCCCTATCGAAAACTGCTTTTTGTTTCCTTAACCTCGATTTTATCCTTGGCTATTCTTGGCCCATTAAGACCATGGTTGATTGGAAAGGCGGTGGATCTCTACATCATTGAAACTTCTAATTCAACCCTTCTGCTTTATTTTCTTGGAGCCATTTTTGGATTATTGATGGTAGAATCGGTATTTATTTGGTTGGGTGCGTTTTATTCCAATCTGTTAGCGCAGTCTGTAATTCGAGATTTAAGAGTGCGTGTCTACAACAAAATGTTACGTTTCAAAGCGTCTTACTTTGATAACACACCCGTTGGCATCTCCGTTACACGCATTGTAAGCGATGTAGAAGCAATTTCCGAAGTTTTTTCTTCGGGCCTGATGGAAATCTTGGGAGATTTAGTCACCTTAGTTGTGATCCTTGGATTCATGTTTTACGTAGATTGGCAACTAACATTAATGGCGCTTATACCCATCCCTATTCTTATTATTGCAACACGAATCTTTGCCAAAGCCATGAAATCATCGTTTCAAATGGAGCGAACTCAAGTATCTAGGCTCAACACATACGTTCAAGAGCATTTGATGGGAATTGGTCTTATACAACTATTTAACCGCGAACAAAAAACGGGCATTGAATTCGAAGAAATCAATCGAAAACACCGACAAGCGCACATCAATGCTGTTTGGGCGAATTCTATTTTTTTTCCCGTTGTTGAGTTATTAAGTTCACTATCCATTGGATTTTTATTGGTTTGGGGAGCTCTGATGGTCGGAGGAAAAAGCTCCACAGAATTGACACAGCTTTATGGAACCATTATTTCTTTCACCCTTTGGATTCAACAACTTTACCGTCCCATTCGTCAATTGGCGGATAAATTCAATATCATCCAGCGAGGCGCTGTGCGAGCAGAACGCTTATTCGCAATTTTGGATGACGATGAACAATTAGAAACAGAAAGCACTTCAACGGGTGAATTTATGGAGGGAAATATCCAATTCGATCATGTAACGTTTGCCTATGTCCCAGAACATCCTGTTATACGCTCTCTTTCGCTAACCATTGAGGCTTCGAAAATGACAGCGATTGTGGGGTCAACCGGTTCTGGAAAAACAACGATTATTAACCTACTCGGAAGATTTTATGACCCTCAAGAAGGGGTTATTTCGATTGGAGGGGTAGATATACAAAGCATTCCTCGCGCAACCTTGAATCGGAACATTGGATTTGTCCTCCAAGATGTTTTTCTTTTTTCGGATACAATCCACAACAATATAACCCTAGGAAATCCGGATATAAGCCGCGATGATGTCATTCAAGCTTCCCAACAAATTGGGGTTCACGATTTTGTGCAACAGCTTCCCGATCAGTACGATTATGTAATTGGTGAACGAGGAGGGTCCCTATCCACGGGGCAACGCCAATTGTTGGCTTTTGTGCGCGTACTCGTATATAAACCTAAAATTTTAATCTTGGACGAAGCGACATCCAGTGTTGACAGTGAATCGGAACTGCTCATCCAAAAAGCCATTACCCAAGTTACCCAAAACCGATGTTCTATTGTTATTGCGCACCGTTTATCCACCATCCAACGCGCCGACCGAATCTGTTTGATGGATAAGGGGAAAATTGTAGAGTCTGGAGCCCACCGCGATCTTTTGGCAGCGAAAGGAGCCTATCATCTTTTATTTGAAAAACAATTTACTAATCAATCATGAATTTTAAAATTGGTGGCGTTCCCGAACACTTCAATTATCCTTGGCGTTTAGCGATCGAAAATGGAGCATTTAAAAACTTAAAGGTCTCTTTACATTGGTCCGATATGACCGGAGGAACAGGCCAAATGATTAAGGGCCTTGAAACGGGCTCCCTGGACATCGCCGTTTTGCTGTCCGAAGGAATTTCAAAATCAATCCTTCAAGGTGCCCAAGCGAAAATCATCGATGTTTATGTCAACAGTCCCCTGCAATGGGGGATCTATGTCCCCTCAAAAAGTCCCATTCAATCGCCACGAGAATTCAACAATCCAACGTTTGCTATTTCCCGTTACGGTTCTGGTTCACACCTGATGGCCTATGTACTTGCCAAGAAATTTGGGGTTCCTTATGAACAACTCAAATTCAACGTTATAGGGGATGTCTATGGTGGGATTTGGGCCCTTGAAAATCAAGAAGCCGATGTTTTTTTATGGGAAAAATACACCACTTCCCCTTTCGTTCAAAAAGGTAGCTGTAAGGCCATAGGACAAGTAGATACCCCATGGCCTTGTTTTGTCATTGCATGCCGAGCAGAGGTTTTATCAGAACATTCGGAAGTCATTCATGCGTTGATTGACCGCGTAAAATCGGTGGCGAAGCAGGTTAAAAAAGACCCTCAATCCCCCGAAAAATTGGCTTGGCGCTACCATCTTAAAGAAAACGAGGTTGCTCAATGGTTGCAAGAGACCGAATGGAACCTTCAGGAAGTTTCTTTGCAAAATTCACTCAGAAGTACCGTTGAATTTCTGACAGAATCTGGACTGATTCTACCCCACGAACAAGAACTATGGCAAAACAAATTATTTTTATAACCGCCCTGTTATTTCATCTTTGCTCCTGTGCACAAAGCGGATGTACGGACCCGCAGGCAAATAACTTTGATCCCAATGCTTTAATCAACGACGGAAGCTGCAGTTATCCTGCGACTTCCAACACGATGACATTCATCAACAGCCTGAGCGATATAGTACAAGAAAATTCAGGGCTTATTCGCGTAGGAAGCTTCTTGTACTCGTTCAATGATTCAGGAGGCGATGCAAAAATCTATGAATTGGACACGACAGGAGCTGTGCAACGCAGCATTGTTCTCACAGGAGCTACCAATGTGGATTGGGAAGCCATAACCAGCAATTCAACCCATGTGTTTATCGGTGACTTTGGCAATAATTCAGGAAATCGACAGAATTTATGCGTGTATCGCTTCTTGAAAAGCGACTTATTGCTGGACACCATAGTGGCCGAAAAACTTCCATTTTATTGGTCGGATCAGATCCAATTTAATGCACAAGCCAATGCGCATAATTTTGATTGTGAAGCCTTTGTAGCACGAGAGGATTCCTTGGTACTCTTTTCAAAAAATTGGTTGAATTTATATACTCGGCGGTATGTATTGCCCGTCTATTGGACCGATACGATCGCAGCAACGGTGCAGGACAGCTTTTTTGTGGACGGGCTCATCACTGATGCCAGCTTATCTCCCGACCAAAGCCGAACCTTTCTGCTGGGCTACAAAAACAATGGTAATAATTTCTACACCAGTTTTATATGGAATTTTTGGGATTATTCCAACGGACAGGTTTTTTCTGGCAACAAACGCCGCATTGAAATTGGCAACGTTTTGAACGTTTCCCAAACAGAAGGAATCGCCCTAACTTCCAACCAAAGCGGTTACGTGAGTTCCGAAAAAGTGGTTTCGTTTGTTACCCTTGCGCCCAAACTCTTTAAGTTCGATTTTGGAGCGTATTTTAACAACCTTAATACCCCTGAAATCCTGCCTCAATCCATGGTTGAATTGGTTCCTCACGCAAAAGACGGCACCTATGAAATCATCATTAAACGCCCCTTCAAGTTTGCCGAATTACAAGACATCCAAGGAAAACGCATTGCATTTGAAACCTCAGGCAAACGAATTGTCACTCACTTCCGCGGTCAAGTTATCCTGCAAATTGACGGGAGTTCTGCTTTATTGTATTTGCCTTAATCCCGTCGAAACTGGGTCGCTGAAGCTTGAGCTGAAGGCATAATCACCACATCGTGAATGGAGACATGTTCAGGGCGGGTAACTATGAACCTTAGCGTTTCTGCTATGTCTTGTGCAACAAGGGGTTGAAACCCTTGATAAACGGCTTTGGCAGCGGTTGAATCGCCTTTGAATCGCACCAAAGAAAATTCAGTTTCGGCTGCCCCCGGGGCAATGGAGGAAACCTTGATGCTATGGGGTAATAAATCCATGCGCATGGCCTTGGTTAACTGGTCTACCGCGGCTTTTGTTGCGCAATAAACGTTCCCTTGGGGATAGGCTTCTTTTCCAGCAATACTCGTAATGTTCACGATCGTCCCCTTTTGTTGATCCTTCATCCATGGAAGTACCGCTTTGGTTACGTAGAGTAACCCCTTCAAATTAGTATCAATCATCTCCTCCCAAT
>JBJTXE010000375.1:0-2124 GCA_046082075.1 Bacteroidota bacterium | reverse complement strand
CTTTAATCTTGTAACTTACCGAGGAAGGTGAAATCAGTAATTGATACGTTCTTAAGAAAGCATTTCCACAAATGTGCAAAAGGGCAATCCAGTGGAAACCGCATCCAATTTCAGCGAAGATAAGTCCAATTTGACCCAATGAAGCGTATGCCACCTGGCTTTTAATGGAACTTTGCACCCGGGAAGTAACGGTTCCAATGACCGCACTCACTAATCCAGCTGCCACCAAAAACCCTCGAAACAAGACTTGGTTTTCCCAAAAAGGAAAGGTGCGCAACAGTAGAAAGGCGCCAATATGCACCGAAAGTGACCCGTAAAAAATAGCGCTCGAAGGGGTTGGGCCCTCCATGGCTCGGGGTAACCAAGAAGAAAAAGGAAACTGAGCGGATTTAGCCGCAGCCGTAAGGTAAATCAAGACCGCGACTATGAGCCCAAAACTGGAAAGCTCTTCGAAATGGGCATGCACCAACTCCGCGGAATACAATTTATCAAACGAAATATTAGCATCCCAAATATGGTGTGATAACCACATTACAAGGATTAATCCTACATCACCAATGCGATAAATTGAAAACACTTTTACTGCATTCTTCACAGGCAGGTATCGATCACGGTAAAAAGCAATCAAAAGAAACGATGAAATACCAAGAATTTCCCAACCGATGAATAGTGTCTCCAAATTCCCTGAAAAGATTATCAGAATGAATCCTGAGTAAAAGAATAATAGCGTATTAAAAAAACGCTTATATCCTACTTCACGATGCAGATAGTATCGACTAAACTTGGTAATCATGGCCGTTAAAAAAGCTCCAATGAACCAATAAATAAGCGTTACATGATCCACATAAAAGTCAATAAAGAAATCATAATTGTACGCTTTATAGATAGAAAACTCTCGGACATTAATCGGTTCAGCTGCTGATAAAAGCCAATACCCTCCCAACACGATAGCGGCAAAGAAATGGATAAGGATGCAAAGAAAAACCCAGCTCGACAGAGCATTTTCTTTCGACTTAGGTAAGAGCAGGCTCAATACAAACCCGAATATTGGCCAAATGACCAAAAAAGCTATTAAGGTATTCATACTGCGATTTTATTGGTGATTTGTACTTGCATGTTTTCCGAATTAACCATAAGGTCATGCACATTTAGCTCTTTCGGTGAAAGAAACAACGGTTGTGGGTTATACACGTTAAAAACCCCTTCTCGAAGTACATAAAACTGGGATTCAACCGGATGATAAACCACGAGATTCATCCAGTCATTATTAAACCATTCGAAGGTTGCTGGATTTTTTTGGATGACCTCGAGCACAACTTCCGGAAAATGTTCCACAACCGCTAGTAATCGGACAGGATCATGCACTTCGATCATTTGACTCGGTAAGCCTGTGCGTAAATCACCATCTACTCCATTAGCCACTCCAATGAGTCCCATAACGTTGTGAGGCAACTTAGTTCCTGCGCCGAGGTTGTTATTATCAACTCGGGAAAAGAAATACTCCAAATTAATTCCACCGCAAACCGGGGCAATAGCATTCATAATACCTGTCAAATAATGACCGCTCGGATCAATGCGATAATCATAACTGTTTAAAAAGGAACGTCGGTCTAAAAATAAGCCCCTTGTTAGCGACCTCCTGCCTACAACACATGCAGCATTCGTAGCATGATTTAATTCCGGCCTTGGTTCAAATAATGACAAGGAACGTAACCTTACTTTTTGCTGTGCTTTCGAGGGTTGATTCACTTGCAAGGTTTCAAACCTACGTGAACGCTCCGCGGCATTCAACATCAAGGCTTCATCCAATTGATTGCGCTGTTTGCTCAATAAATCCGTATGAGACCCTGGAACTTCGTTTAGGTCAAAGTAGGTCATTTCATCCCGGCAGGTGTCGTGCAGTGCTGCGATGAACCAAGTTGATTCAGGAATATCAATTCCCTTCTCTCTCAACATTAAACGTACATCCTTACGGTTCGCAATTTTTGCCATCAAGCGAGCATTAACGCTGCCAGGTCGTCCTGAGCATGCACCGCAATCATAGCCTGCATAGTGCGTATTGTTTGCGCTGCTCGAGCCATGGCCTACGATGTACACAATTGGTGCAAAACTCTCCGTTAAACC